>DATCLP010000001.1:0-1609 GCA_036563855.1 Steroidobacteraceae bacterium
GGTTCGTTGCGATTGGCTCATGGCGTTTTGGTCGCTGACCGTCGTCTCGCTCGAGCTCATCGCAATACCGCAGCGCTCAGCGGCGACTTGTGAAACTGCCCGTCTTTCATGATTGCCAGCAGGTTCTTCTTGTCCTGTAGCAGCGTGATGTCCCCTGTCGGATCGCCGCGCACGAGCAGCAGATCGGCTAGATAGCCTTCCTTCACGCGTCCGAGCTCGTGACCCATGCCCATCAGCTCACCGCCCCACTGCGTCGCGGCGACGAGTGCCTCCGTCGGCGTGAACCCGAGATGTTTCACGAATAACTCCAGATCCCGCGCATTGCGGCCGTTGGGATTGAATGGAAAGCCATAATCGCCGCCGGGCAGCAGGCGCACACCGTGTTTCTTCAGGATTGGCGCGAGCCGCTGCTGTCGCTCGAGCACGATTGCAGCATCGGCTTTCATGTGGCTCATGTCGAAATGCGGCGGTGGGTTCGCATCGAGCGTCGCCTGCACGATACCGATCGAAGGCGCGACGAAGATGTCCTTTGCTCTCGATGCCAGTAGGTCGATGGCTTCCTCATCCGCATACGTGCAGTGATAGAGAATGCGAAAGCCGTTGCGAACGCCGAGCTTGATGGCTTCCGCCGCGTGAGCGTGTCCCGTGAGCCAAACGTTCGACTCGCGCGCCTGTTCGCCCGCGGCCTGGACTTCTTCGGGCGAGTACAGCAGCTGCAGTGACGCACCCGGCTTCAGCGCACTCTCGCCCGACAGCAAGAACTTGACGGACTTGGCGCCGATCTCGGCGCACGATTTCACGAAAGCGCGAATGGCGGCAGGACCTGACCCGTGATCGACGACGCTGCCTGGATCCAGGAGCGCGCTGTCCGCCGGCGGCTCACGTTCGATGGAGGACGGCACCAGGCGCGGTCCCGGCATGCCGCCCGAATCGATGTGCGCCTTGAGTGAAACCTCCAGCGTCTTGCCGAGCGACCCGCCGGAGTAGGCGCTCGTGAACCCGTGGTCGAGGAGTATCCTCGCGTTGCGCGCCGTCGTGAGCAGCAAATCTTCGGGCGGCAGCGACATGCCCGGTACGAAGCGCTCGACCGAGCTCGGCCAGGACAGATGCGCATGCGCTTCCGTCAGGCCGGGCATCAAGGTCGCGCCCGCGCCGTCGATGACCGCGACATCCGGTGCCAATTCGATCCGATCGTCGGGTTGAGCCACGGCAGCAATGCGCGTGTCGCGAACGAGCACCTGCCCGGCAAACGGGCTGCGCCCCGAGCCGTCGAAGATGCGCACGTTGGTAAACAGTGTGGCCGGCATCACGTTCTCCGCAATATTCATGAATCGAGCTGAATGAGCTGCTTGGGCGTGCGATGAAGGCATTCGGATACACCGTGCTCTTCAATGAAGTAGATGTCCGTGTTGTGCACGAAGAGTCGCTCGTTCGATACGCCCGGGTGACAGACGATCGCCATGTTTCGATCCAGTCGCATCGTTTCATCGTGCCGGATCAGCGGCCGCTCGACCATGTCGTAGCCCATGCCATGCATGCTGAGGCGCCGCTCGATCGGCAGTCCCTGCCGATGCAGGTAGGCGTTATGCAAAGCATGGACATGCGCGCA
>DATCLP010000002.1:0-7262 GCA_036563855.1 Steroidobacteraceae bacterium
GCGGCGCAGATAGCAACTTGCGCACGTCCGCATCCGTTAGCCCGCTCTCGGTGCAACGCACGAGCTCCGCACCTTCGCTGACGAGAACGAGCTCCGCATATTGCGCCATGAGAATCTCGCGCGCGGCCCTGCACGCCGAGCGCGGAATTTCGTCCGCATCGGCGGACGTGAATATCTGCCTCGTGAATGCGACGAGCGCGTTCAAACGATGTTGCGCCGCCTGTAATCGCGCGGCGCTTCGTTCCGCACGCCCCCCGCCGCCTTCCGAAGCTTGCAACGCGCGCGCCACCGCGGCACGCACCGTGGCTCGGTCATACGGCTTTGCGATGGTGGCGGACACACCGAGCGCCCGCGCCATCTCGTGTACTTCGTGCTGATGATAGGAAGCCGAGCAGAAGATCACCGGCGTTCGTGCAACCGTCCGGTCCTCGCGCAGATGGCGGACGAGCTCGTACCCGTCCATGCGCGGCATGACGATATCGGTGATCAACAGATCAGGACGCTCGCGGCGGACCAGATCGAGCGCTTCGATACCGTCGCCTGCTGCAAGCACGTCGTAATCGCCCGTCCCGAGCATCAGGACGAGCAGGTCGCGGGCTTCAGGATCGTCCTCTGCAACGAGGATTTTTCCGCTCTTCGGCACGCAGGTTTCCGGCAGAGGCATTCTTGGCGCGGCGTACACGCTCGCGCGATGCGCGAGCCTTCGTCAATTAGTACGTTTCGCGCTTCGCCGGGGATCCTAATGGAAAGTGCGTGCTCGCTCGTCAGACAAACCCGCAATCGGCGCCGATCCGAGCAGAGCACTGAGCTCGCGCAACGCGTTCGATCAATCGCCGAGCGCAGCTCGCAAGGCGCTGATTTCCTCCGCGCAGTCACGCATCACGTGCACGCACTTGGCGTTGTCGAGACCGAGCCGCCAAAACGCCTTGACGCCTTGCATGTTGAGCTCGAGATCCGTCTCCTGGCCCATGAAGCCGGACATCATGACTGCAACGGTCAGCACATCGGTGATATCCGGTTGCTCGATCTGGCGATCGACATTCTCGTGCTCGCCGACGGCATCGGCAATGTGGCTCGGGAAACCCCAATTCTCGACGATGGCCTTGCCGATGTTCGCATGCCAGTCGCGCATGATCTGATTGAGCGCCGTTGGGTCCTTGAACAGCGAATCGTGCCTGTTGGCTCGCGCCAGGATGTAGATTTTTCCGACGTTGTGCAGCAAACCCGCGAGCATGGCCTCGTCGGCATTGACGTTGCGCGCCCGCGATGCGATCGCATGAGACAGCGCCGCTACGAGCGTCGCCTCTCTCCAAAGCTGTTCGAGCTCGCTGGCGATATGCTTGAGCTCGCCGGCGCGACGCAATTGAGCGATCGCGAAAGCAACCGCCGCCGTACGCACGTTGTTGTGCCCGATGCGATTGATCGCGGTCTTCAGCTCGGTGATGGGCCTACCGCTGGGGTTCAACGCTGCGGAGTTCGCAAGCGTGAGCACACGTGCTGCCAGGCCCGCCTCCGAGCCGACGACACGCGCAATCTGCTCGTTCGTCACGTTGTCATCGGCGAGCACCTTGCGGACGCGTACGGCGACATCCGGGAACGACGGTAGCTCCACGCGTCCCTTCGATACTTCCTGAGCAAGCTCCGCAACGAATGCGAACGCGCCGCCGTTCGGGGACGGCACGGTCGTCTCTTCCGGAGCGTATAGGGCTTGCTGACTCATACCTCTGATATCGGCCATTTCGCCGGGGTCTGTAGGGGCAGCGCCTGGCCGCCCCCTGGTTTCGTGGGCTCCGGCACTGGAAACGCAGGTTAGACGGCCGCGGCAAGAACTGTCTGCGTCACGGTTATCAGATTCGATCTCGAGCCCGCTTAAGTTATGAGCGTCAGGCTCCTGCGATCGCCTCGGCTGTCGGCGCCGCCGCATTGGCGAACTTCAGGATCTCGGCGGAAATGCGTTGCAACGGCAGCACGCTTTCCGCAGCACCGAGCTTGAAGGCGGCTCCCGGCATTCCCCAGACGACGCTGGTTGCTTCATCTTGCGCAATCGTTCGCGCACCGGCTTCCAGCATTTCTTTCAGACCGCGTGCGCCATCGTCGCCCATACCTGTGAGCAGGATGCCCAGCGCATTGGGGCCGACGTTTTGAGCGACTGAGCGGAACATCACATCCACGCTCGGCCGATGGCGGTTCACCGGCGGTCCGTCGTTCAGGCGACAAACGTAGCGGGCTCCGTCGCGAGCCACGAGCAAATGCTGGTCGCCGGGCGCGATGTACACGTGGCCCGGCAGGATGTTCTGGCCGTCTTGCGCTTCGCAAACCGCCATTTGCGAGCAGCGATTCATCCGCTCGGCGAACGCTTTACTGAACGCCGCCGGAATGTGCTGCGAGATCACGATAGCAGGAGCATCGGGAGGCAGGCTCTCGAGGAGCACGCGAATGGCCTCGGTGCCGCCGGTGGATGCGCCGATGGCAACGATCCGGTCCGTAGTGCGCAACATCCGCCGCGGACCCGACGAAGGCAGGACCGCATCTGCCGTGCGAGGAGGATCGACTTGCCGCGGCGCCGCGCGAAGTTTCGGGCGCGCATAGACGCGTGCGCCCGCAGCAGCTTTCACCTTGGCGATGAGCTCATCGGCATAGTTCGCCAACGTGCCCGCGATGTCGAGCTTGGGCTTGGCGACGAAATCGATGGCACCGAGCTCGAGCGAGCGCAGCGTGACATCCGCGCCGCGTTGCGTGAGCGAGGAGACCATCACGACCGGCATGGGCCGTAGCCGCATGAGATTCTCGAGAAAGGTCACGCCGTCCATGCGCGGCATCTCGACGTCGAGCGTGATCACGTCCGGATTGAGCGCTTTGATCTTCTCGCGCGCGGCGTAGGGATCGGCAGCCGTTCCGACGACCTCGATCTCGCGATCCTTGCTCAGCATTTCGGTGAGCAACTTTCGCACGAGCGCGGAGTCGTCGACGATGAGAACTTTGATTGCCATAGCGAGCTATCGGCTTTGCTGCCGCTCTCCGGCCGTACCTGGCACGTTGGGTTGCAACTTTGCGGTTGTCATGTCCGGTACAGCCATCCGCGGTCAGAACAGATCGATTTCGCCCGCTACCGGCGCCTGATCCAGGCCGCGCAAGTATTGCTGTTCCTCCCGAACGACGTCCATGCGCGAACGCAAGTGCCGCACGCGAACCCGTCCCGTCAGCGGGAAGTACTGAATGTGCCGCGAGCATTCGTTGCCGACATCCTCCGAAACGACCTTCAGTCCCTCTTGTTTGAGGAACTCGCGCACGAAGTCCACATTGCGAGTGCCGATATCGGTCAACGTCGACAGCACCTTCCCGCCGCCGAAGATCTTGACCTCGAGATCGGCACGCGTCCCGCCCGCGCTCAAGATGCGGTTGATCAGCTTTTCCATCGACGCCGTGCCATAGCGCGTGGCACGTCCGGCGATACGCTCCCACGTGTCGTCGCCGTTCCCGCTGGGGCGCGGCAGCATGAAATGGTTCATTCCGCCGATCTTCAGGTACGGATTGCGGATACACGCCGAGACGCACGAACCGAGCACGGTATCGAGCACTTCGTCCTCGCGCGTCACGTAATAATCGCCGGGTAACAACTTCACGATGACCATGCCGCTCGCGTTGCGGTACCGCCGAATATTTTCGAAACCGGGCAACGTGCGAGGCAACGGTGCTCGAGCCGCGTCAGTGGGCATTGGTCGGCACTCCGATTCTGCGATAGATCGTCTTGCCGACGAGCCGGAAAGGGCTCGCCGATCCGTGGATGGACTCGGAGTGGCCGAGACACAAATAGCCGCCCGGAATCAGAATGTCTGCAAAGCGATTGAGCAGGCGCTCGCGCGTTCCTTGATCGAAATAGATCATGACGTTGCGACAAAAGATGACGTCGAACGGTCCGCGCATCGGCCACGCATCCATCAGGTTCAGCGTGCGAAAAGTCACGAGCTCCGCGACCTCCGGCCGCACCTTCGCCGAACCCTCCTGCTCGCGAACGCCTCGCTGGAAATGCCGGCGCAGACGTTGCTCGGATACTCCAACGAGCCGATCGAGCGGATAGATGCCGCGCCTGGCCGTCTCGATCATGTCGCTATCGATATCCGTCGCGAGGATCTTGAGATCCCAGGATTGACCTCGGGGTAACAGCTCGCGCGCAACCATCGCAATACAGTACGCCTCCTCGCCCGACGAACAGCCGGCCGACCAAAGGCGTACGCGCCGCGAAACACGATTGCGCTCGAACGCTTCGGGAAGCATGTAGCTCGCGAGCGCTTCGAAATGATGGTTCTCGCGAAAGAACGACGTGACGTTCGTCGTGATCGCATTGATGAGCGCAACCAGCTCTTCGGGACCCGAATTGCGCACGTGCTCGCAGTACGCTTCGAATGACGGGAGGTTGAGCTCGCGCAATCGACGCCCGAGCCGCCCTTGGACGAGTTGGCGCTTGTTCGGGCCAAGCGCGATCCCGGCGTTCTCCGCGACGACGTGGCGAATGAACTCGAATTCCGCGTCGCCGAGCACCGGACCGTAGCTCGGCAGCCCGATATCGGGAGCGACGCGTTCTGTCCCGGAAGATCCTCGCATCACAGTCGATCCACGCTGTAGGACACGCGAGCGACGAGCGAGTCGATCTTCACTTCGAAAGTCGCCAGCTGCTCACCGCTTCGGCTGCCGATTCACCGATCACGCGCTCGCTGCAAGCGGGGTCACACCCGCGACGTCCGAGCCGATGAGCCGGTCGATGTCGAGCAACATCAGCATGCGTCCCGACACCGACGCCAATCCTGCAATGAACTCCGTGCTCACGTGTGCGCCGAGCTCCGGCGCAGGCTTCACCTCGTCGCGCGGCACGTCGATCACGTCCGATACGCCGTCGACGACGACACCGAAGTCGCGCTTTCCGACCGGCGATTCGACGGACAACACGATGATCACCGTGAGCGGCGTGTATTCCGCACGCTCGAGATTGAAGCGCATCCGCAAGTCGACGATCGGAACGATCGAGCCGCGCAAGTTGAGAACTCCGAGCACGTGTGCGGGCGATTGCGGAATGCGAGTCACGGGCGACCAGCCGCGGATCTCCTGAACTCGCAGGATGTCGACGCCGTAGGTCTCGTCCCCGAGCGTAAAGGTCAACACCTGGTTCGAGCTCAGAACCGCGGCGGCCTGCGAATTTTCCGAAGTATTCGGTGTCATGTTGGATCCCAAGCACGGCTCTCTCGAGCCTTCGATCGCCCTTCACGGGCGGGTTAGCGATATCGCCCTCGCGCGCCTGCCTGCGTATCGCCTGCGCGGCGCGCTCTTGCTCCTCAAAATTCCTGCCACACGCTGTCGTCGCCGCTCGCACGTGCCAGCGGCTGCGTTGCCGGAGCTGCGGCCTGCGCCGGTCGGCGAGCCTTCGCACGCGGCGCCGTCGTCGGCCGCGCGGCCGGCGCAGTTGCAGCCGGTGCCGTCTGCACAGGCGCAACCGGCGCGGCGGATGCGATCTGTCCCGTGCGAGTACGGAAGTAGCCGATCTGCGCAATGAGCTTGGCCGATTGCTGCTCCATGGACTTGCTCGCAGCAGCAGCCTGTTCGACGAGCGCCGCATTCTGCTGCGTGACGTTGTCCATCTGGGTCACGGCGTTGTTCACCTGCTCGATGCCGGCAGACTGTTCCTCGCTTGCAGCCGCGATCTCCGCGACGATGTCCGTCACTTTCTTCACGCTCTCCATGATCTCGGTGAGCGTCTTGCCGGATTCGTCGACGAGCTCCGACCCGATCTTCACCTTCTCGACCGAGTCGTTGATGAGATCCTTGATCTCCTTCGCCGCGCTCGCGCTACGCTGCGCGAGATTGCGTACTTCCGTCGCCACGACCGCGAAGCCGCGGCCTTGTTCGCCGGCGCGCGCCGCTTCGACGGCTGCGTTCAACGCGAGCAGGTTCGTCTGGAAGGCGATCTCGTCGATGACGCTGATGATGTCGGCGATCTTGCGGCTCGACGCGTTGATCTCGCCCATCGCACCGATCGCACGCTGCACGACGGCGCCGCCTTTCTCGGCCTGCTCGCGCGCACCCACGGCCAGCTGATTCGCCTGGCGCGCGTTGTCCGCATTCTGTTTCACCGTCGCCGTCATCTCTTCCATGCTGGATGCGGTCTGCTCGAGCGCCGCCGCCTGCTCCTGCGTGCGCTGCGACAGGTCGTCGTTGCCGTGCGAGAGCTCGCGCGCGGCGGCACCGACGGCATCCGCGCTGCCGCGCACCGTTCCGACGATCTCGACGAGCTTTGCATCCATGCGGCGGAGCGAGTCGAGGAGCTTGCCGAGCTCGTCGTTGCTCTCCACGCGCACTTCATTGCCGAGCTCGCCGCTCGCAATCCGATCCGCAATGTTCACGGCCGCGTTCAAGGTCGAGGTGATCGAGCGCACGAGCATCGAGCCGAGCAACGCTGCGAGACCCGCGCCGAGTACGATCGCAGCAATGATGAAAGCCGAGTTGCGCTTGTAGGTCGCTTCGGCAGCGCTGCGCATCTGCTGGGCAACTTCGATCTGTTTTGCGAGCAGCGCTTCGCTTGCGCTCGTGAGCTCGTCGTACGACGGGCGCGCCTTCTCGATGAGAAGCGATTCGGCCTTGTCGAACATACCCGACTCCGCCGCGACGAGTGCTTCTCTCAAGTACGCAAGCACATCCGACTGATGACGGCCGAACTTCTCGACGATCTTGCGCTCTTCGGCCGTCAGCTCGGTTGCGCTGAGCTTGTCCCACAGCTCGCGGATGACGCCTTCGCGCTCGTCGAGCAAACCGACGGCGCTCTTGACGGCGCCCGTGTCCTGACGAATGACGACGTCTTCCGCCTTCGACAGGAGCTCGCGCTCGTGCGTTTCGATCGTGCCGACCCAGCCCGTGGGCATGAATCGATTCGAAAAGATCGCATCGAGGTCGGCGTTACTGGATTTCGTACCGGTCAGGCCGACGACGCCGACCGCGATCATGACGATCGTCGCCAACGCCAGGGTGGCGTAGAGCTTGGCTCTGACACTCAAGTTGAACACGTTCATATCGATTCCCACTTGCGATTTCCGAGAAAAACTGCCGTCACCTTACGCCGCTCATGCTGCGGCCTTCTGCGATGCTCCGCGGACCAATGCCGGAACGTCGAGAATCAGCGCAACGTGGCCGTCGCCGAGAATCGTGGCGCCCGAAACGCCTTCGACACGTCGGAAATTCGTTTCCAACGACTTGATGACGACCTGTTGCTGACCGAG
>DATCLP010000003.1:0-4060 GCA_036563855.1 Steroidobacteraceae bacterium
GGCGATCATCGACCTCGTACTGTTCGGCGTGCCGGGAATTATCGTTTTCGCGGCGCAGATGCTCGCGAATCCGCTGATGGCTGCGGGCGTCGTCAACGGCATCGGCCACTACTGGGGTTACCGCAATTTCGAGTGCCCGGATGCGGCTCGCAACATCATGCCGTGGGGCTTCATCATTGCCGGCGAGGAGCTGCACAACAATCACCACGCCTTCCCGAGCTCAGCGAAGTTCTCGGTGCAGCCGTGGGAGTTCGACATCGGTTGGCTGTACATCCGTGTCTTCAAGGCGCTTGGTCTCGCGAAGGTGATTCGCGTCGCTCCGCAGGCGCCGCAGCCTCTGCCGGTGCCGCGCAAGCACGTCGATCTCGAAACCCTGCGTGCCGTCATCGTCAATCGCATGCACGTGCTGCGCGACTACACGCGCAACGTCACGATTCCGGTGTTCCGCGAGCAGATGCGCGCCGCAGGCGGCAATCTGAGCCGCAGAGTGAAGAAGCTGCTCGTGCGCGAGCCCGTGCTGCTCGACGACCAAGCGCAGTCGAAGCTTCAGCAGGTGCTCGCAAGCAATCAGGTCTTGCAGACCGTCCACGATTTCCGTGAGCGTCTGCGCGTGCTGTGGAGCGGTGCGAACATGAGCAACGAAAAGCTCCTGCAACATTTGAAGGATTGGATCGCGCAGGCTGAAGCGAGCGGCATCAAAGCGCTGCAGGATTTCGCAGCGACGCTGAGGGGATACGCGCTGCAGGGACAAGCAGCGTAGCGCTTGCCCCTGCAGCGCAGGCTCTAGGCCCTAGACTGTAGGCTGTGGGAAGGAGAAAGCCCGCCGAAAGGCGGGCTTTTTGTTTATCTGCTCAGCGTGGCCATGGCGAAGGAAGAAGGGAAATGGAAATGGCTCCGTCAGTCCAAAAAACCGCCAGTGGCGGATGTTTTTCGCTGCAGCCTACAGCCTATAGGCTACAGCCTAGAAAAAACCCGCCGAAAGGCGGGTTTTTCGTTACTTGATCTTCGCTTCCTTGTAGATCACGTGCTTGCGGACTTTGGGGTCGAATTTCTTGACCTCCATCTTCTCCGGATGCAAGCGTTTGTTCTTCGTCGTCGTATAGAAATGTCCCGTACCGGCGGTCGAGACCAACTTGATCTTTTCGCGCATGACTCGGCTCTCCTATTCGGAAGCGCTCAGACGTGGACGCCTTGCGCACGCAACTCGGCAACGACCTTCTCGATGCCCTTCTTCTCGATCGTGCGCAGACCGCGCGTCGAGACGCGCAGCGTCACGAATCGGCGCTCGCTTTCGAGCCAGAAGCGTTGCGTGTGCAGGTTCGGCAGGAACCGACGGCGACGCTTGTTGTTCGCGTGCGAGACGCGATTACCCGTCATCGGGCGCTTGCCGGTGATCTGACAGACTCTGGACATGGCGATTCCTCGAGAAGGCCCGCGCCGGTAAGTCTCGGGGCGGGGCCGAAAAATGAGCCGCGCTTTATACCAGAGGAAGGGCGGGGAGCCAAGGACCGGATTGGGCCCTTCGGACAGGCGACAGGCTGCAGGCGACAGGCCACAGCCATGTTCGTGACTCGTGACACGCAAACGGGATCGTCGTTCGCAAGTGTCCGCGCGCCCACCGTCCGCTCCTCGAGCCCCTGAGGATCAGGGGGGCAGCCGCGCGAGCGTGGGATTACTACAGCCTAGAGCCTGCAGCCTACAGCCTAAACTCAGATCAGCCCGCGCTCCGCAAAGGACTCGCAGGCCCCGTCCCCAACGATCAGATGGTCCAGGAGCCGAATGTCGACCAAGGCCAGGGCTTCCTTGAGGCGGCGGGTGATGAGCTCGTCGGCCTGACTCGGTTCGGCGATTCCGGACGGGTGGTTGTGTGCCAGGATGACCGCCGCGGCGTTCCGCGCCAGGGCTTCTTTCACCACTTCCCGAGGATGGACGCTCGCGCCGTCGATCGTGCCCCGGAACAGCTCCGCGAAACCGATAACCCGATGACGATTGTCGAGGTAAACGCAGCAGAACACCTCGTACGGCAGGTCGCGCAAGCGCACTCGGAGGAATTCCCGAGTCGCTCTCGGATTGGCAAGCGTCGATCCGGCCGTCATGAGCTGTTGGTAATGACGCCTCGCGAGCTCGAGCGCCGCCTGCAACGCCACATATCGGGTCGGGCCCAGACCCGCGGCGCGGCACAGCCGCTCCTTGTCCGCGGTCAGCAAAGCGCGCAACGAACCGAATTGAACGAGGAGGTTGCGCGCGACATCGAGCGCCGTACGGCCGCGCGTTCCGGTGCGGATCAGGATCGCGAGCAGCTCCGCTTCGGTGAGGGCTTGCGGCCCCTGCTCGAGCAGCTTTTCCCGTGGCCGTTCGCTGACCGGCCATTCCCGAATCGACATGACGACGTTCCCTGTGTCCTGCATGGACCGCAAATTGTCCGGCAAGCGACCCGCACAAAGTTGGCGCATATCTGCGCGAAATGCGCCGATATCCGGCACGATATCGGCCGCCGGCGGGCCACAGCCCGGCCATTACCGGAAGGCATGGAGGTATCGCCCGTTCGGTTTGCTGGCCCACAGCGCGCCAGCCCATAATCCTCGTCCATGAGCGATTCACAACCACGCAAGATCCTGCTCGGCGTCACGGGCGGAATTGCTGCGTACAAAAGTCCCGATCTCGTCCGGCGTTTGCAGGATCGCGGCGCTGAAGTGCAGGTCGTGATGTCGCGCGGCGCCCAGCAATTCGTGACGCCGCTCACGTTCCAGGCCGTTTCCGGTAAGCCGGTTCGCACGGACCTATGGGACGAATCCGCCGAAGCGGCGATGGGACACATCGAGCTTGCTCGTTGGGCGGATCTAGTGCTCGTCGCGCCTGCAACGGCCGAATTCATTGCACGTCTGGCGCACGGTTTCGCCGGCGATCTGCTGACGACGCTTGCGCTCGCGACGACGGCGCCGATTGCGATCGCGCCGGCGATGAATCGGCAGATGTGGGCGAATCCGGCGACGCAAGCCAACGTGCAAATTCTGAAAGAGCGCGGCGTTCGCATTCTCGGACCGGCGACCGGCGAACAGGCGTGCGGCGAGGTCGGTCCGGGACGCATGCTCGAGCCTAGCGAGATCGCCGCCGAGCTATTCGTCACTCCACCGACGAGCGATGCTTTGAAAGGACTCAAGGTCGTCGTGACGGCAGGCCCCACGCGCGAGCGTATCGATCCGGTGCGCTTCATCAGCAATCGCAGCTCGGGAAAGATGGGCTATGCCGTCGCAGAAGCGGCGCGCGATGCAGGCGCGAAAGTCGTGCTGGTGAGCGGTCCGGTGCAGATACCTGCGCCGCGCGGTATCGAACGCATCGAAGTCGAAAGCGCCGAGCAGATGTTGAATGCGGTTCAGCAAACGATCGGCGATGCCGACATTTTCATCTCCGCAGCCGCTGTGTCCGACTACCGTTGCAGTCAGATCGCGTGCGAGAAGATCAAGAAGACGAGCGACACGTTGACGCTGGCGCTCGCCCGCGCGCCCGATGTGCTCGCGACGATTGCGAAAAGGCCGAATCCGCCGTTCCTGGTCGGTTTTGCCGCCGAGACCGAGAACGTCGAGCGCAACGCACTCGCCAAACTCACTGGCAAGAATCTCGACATGATCGCGGCGAACAAAGTGGGCGAGGGCCTCGCGTTCGACAAAGACGAGAACGCGCTCACGGTGTATTGGCGCGGCGGCAAGCGCGAGCTGTCGCTGACCAGCAAGGCCGCGCTGGCACGCCAGCTCGTCGAAGTGATCGCCGAGCGCTATCGCGCACGCCAGACCGGTTCCGAAAAGACTTCAACAGCATCCACGACACCTTTGCATGCCACCCGCTGACGGTGCCGGAGCCGCACCCGCCAAGATGCGGCAGCGTTTGAAAGTGCGCGTGCTCGATCCGCGCATCGGCCGCGAATTTCCCTTACCGCAGTACGCGACGTCAGGCTCGGCCGGCGTCGACTTGCGTGCGTGCATCGATGCGCCGGTCGAGCTGCGTCCCGGCGACACGCATCTGGTTCCGTCTGGAATCGCAATTCACCTTTGCGACCCGAACC
>DATCLP010000004.1:0-8829 GCA_036563855.1 Steroidobacteraceae bacterium
GCTATAGGCTGTAGTGGCGCGCAAAGCGCGCTACTAGCTAGGCGCGATGGCCTCCGACCTGCAGCCTCCAGTCTACAACCTGTAGCCTGAGACTAGTGACTCAGCGGCGGCGCTTCCTGCGTCGTCAGCGGCTCTCTCTCCGCCGTCATGTCATCCAGAATTCTGCCACCGGTGCGGCGGGCGCGTGCGGCGAGCTCGCGCTCATAAGCCGATACCGGGAACGCCGCGCCGAGCACGGCGCCGATGGCGAGCGCAATCGCGCCACACACGAGCGGTTGCTCGCGGATCAAGCTGTTCAAGTTCTGACCGAGCTCGTGCGTGCGGTCGCGCGTGGCATCCCACGTTTGAGTTGCGCGGGACCGCGTCGCATCGAGCGTGCGTTGCGCGCGTCGTTTGAATCCTCTGGCATGCGCACGTGTCGAGTCCCGATGCGAGCCGTGCGCGTACTCCTCAGCGCCGCTCACCGATCCCGCGCTCATCGATCCTGAGAGGGTGTCGTCGGAAAACGATTCTGAGGTTGCGTCGAATCGGTGCTTCCTTCGAGACGACGAACGGCTTGCGGCAACGAGCCAGATCAAGCCTGCGGATGTCAGAAGCAAGGGCAGTGGATGCTTACTCACGGTGGCTCCAATCTTTTGCAGAACTTCTCCGCCGTTCGCCTGCAGCATGCCGAGCGAACGATCCAACAATTGACGCGGCGAGAGCTTGCGCTCGAGCGCGCTCAGCGTGCGATCCATATCTGCGCGAATTGCCTCGGCTTCGCGCTCGAGATCCTCGGGTTCGCGCTGGGTCTCGTCGCCCGAATCGATTCTCGTCGTGGCGCTCATTAGGTCCTCCTTGCGATCATCGCCGCGTCCTGTTGCAGCGACGTTTGTGTCCGTTGCAGCGGGTGCTTGGTCGCCGAGAACTTCCGTTTCGCTGCAGCAAACATTGCAATCCCGACGATGCCCAGTACCGCACCGACGATCAGTGCGGCGGCCCAGGGTTCCATGAGCTGTGCCAGCGCAAGAACCAAAGCGGCGATGAGCGTCATCACGCCCGCGAGTAGAACGATCGAGGCGATGGCCAATGCAGCGACGCCTTGCTTTGCATTCGTCGCAGCGGCATGAAGCTCGGACTTCGCCAGGGCAATCTCATTACGCAGCAACGCGCTCGCGTCGGTGAGTAGGCGGCTAAACAGGCTCGCCGCAGATTCCTGATCGGAAGGAGCGCCACCCGATACGTATTCTGTGGCCATGCTCATCCTCCCGTCCGTGGCGAGGAGGACGAACCACCCGGTTCGACTCCGGAAACATCCGCCGTAGGCGAATCCATCGGCGGGTTCGAAGCACTGCTTCGATAGGCGCTCGGATCGGTCGCAGAAACGTCGCTCGTCGTGTCGTACTCGCCTTCGTACGGACTCGGTTCGTCCTGTGCCGATGCCTTGACGAGTCGCGCGAGCACGACGCCGAGCGCCAAGCCTCCCGCGACGAACATCGTCGGATTGCGACGCGCCGCGGCTTGCATGTCGCGTGCGAGATCCTCGATGCTACCTTCGCGCAGTCGTGCTCCAAATCGGCCGATGCTGTCGGCCAATTGCTTAGCGTAGCTTCCGAGCGTCGATTGCCCGCCGAGCTCATCGCCTGCGCTCTCGAGCGCGCTCGCCACGCTCTCTACCTGCTCGGCGGCGGTCGATTTGCCGCGCTCGAGCTTCTGTTTTCCTTCCTCTTTGATGCGCTCGGCGACTTTGCGGGGCGACAAATCCGAACGCGTGTCTCGTTGCGTGGCCATCGACTGCTCCTTAGAAGGATCGGCGCGCTGCGATGTGCAGCGACTCGATCACAACGCATCAGGAGCGGATGGCGTTGCATCCTCGCTCGCATCGCGAGCGAGGCTGTAGGCTTAGGGCTGTAGCCTGTAGGTGTTGCCTTATAGAAGCGCGTTGGAAGATTGCGTGAGCGCGCGTCAGAGTGCGAGCACTGGGCTTCAAGCGTGACTGTGGAGCGCGAAGCGCGCAAACCCGTCTACGGCCTACAGCCTACAGCCTTAGTGCTCTCCGCGATACTTCTTCTCTCCCGCTTCGACGCGAATCGGTAATCGATTCTGCGGCGGCGGGAGCGGGCAAGTTGCGAAATCGTTGAACGCACACGGTGGGTTGTACGCGCGATTGAAATCCACCGTAACGCGGCCGTCTTTCGGTAATGGGATATAGATATAGCGTCCTGCGCCGTAGGTTTCGCGACCGCTGGTTGCGTCCGCGAACATGATGAATAGCTCTTGATCGTCCGGTGCTTCTAGGATCGCATCGAGACGAAACTCGCGTCCGTCCTTCGTGAAGACGATGCTCCCCGGCGCGACCATGTCTTCGGTCATACCGAGGATGTTCAGGATCGGAATGCGACGGTCTGCCGGATACGGCTCGAAGCGAGCGTCGACGATCCAATCGTCGCGAGCGGGAAAATACTCGAGGCCCGCAAAGTTCTTGCGTGCAGGATGATCGACGTCGCGTACGCGCACACCGAGGCGGCCTGCGCGCTCGATGATGAAAAAGCGCAGCGATCCGACTGCGAGCGTCGTCGGCGTTCCCTGGCTGTCCGGTATGAGCGCAATCGACCTGACCGGTTTGCCATCGTGCGTCACACGTGCGCCTGCGCTCGCTTCGAACTGGATTCGCCCGTCTCGAACCAAGAACTTTCCGACCGTCGTCGGCAGAGAGGGGTGATCGAGCACGATGCGATTCGTCGATGCACGGCCGAATGTGTTCTCGCCGGGCCGTAGCCAATAGAGCCCAACCAGCGTGAGCCAACCTGTTTCGCTCGTGAGGCGAGCGAGGCGCTGTTGACGCCACTGTTCCAGTTCCGGGAGGTCCGCCAGCGCGCTCGATGAGGCGAGCAACCCGACGAGGCAGACGGTAAGCAGGCGCGTGGGCATTCGGCACTCCAGTAACGACATGACGCGAAAATTGTGGCGAAGATCGCGAGGGAGCGTGAGGGTAGATTTGTAATGGCCGGTTCCGCGCGGCAGCAACCCCGTGAATTCAACGATCTACGCGGGTTACGTGGTCTGCGGATGCCACAAAATGAGCCGACGGTCACACCGTTGTATACCAAAGCCCGCCTATCCTCGGTCACGAACGCCTGAGCCGGAAAGAAGCTCTTTCCGGGCAATGGAATAACAACGTCAAGCCGTTCGAGACGTGGGAGTGAGGACGATGTCCACGCAATTCGAGCAGATCGTCGAGCGCTTCATCGGTGGGGAGGTGTCGCTCGAGATCACATGCCAACAGCTCGCCCGCGAGGTGCAAGCTCACCCAGACCGCACCCGTTTTTGGGGTCAGCGCGTAGAAGCGGAATTGAAGCGCCAGCGCATTTCGGCTGCAGCCGCGCGCGCAATGCTCGATGCGCTCGAAGGCTTTCAATGCGACAAGACGATGTGGATCGACCCGGTGAGCCTGTCGCACACCGGAGCAGCGCCTCAGGGGCCGAATTCGCCGTCCGCATCGGCGTCAAACCGTACCGCGCAATCGCCTCCCACGATCGAATCGACGGAGCAGCTCCGTGCAGCGTTGTTTGCTCCGATCACGCGACGGCGCGGCGATACGATTCCCGTCGCCTTTCGAGATGCGAATGCTTTGAGCGTCGAGTGGATGGACGGACCGTCGAAGCCTTCCATGTCGGAAGCGCTCGAGACGCTGCCGCTCGGTACCGTCATCAACGACCGCTATCGCTTGATTACGCACTTGGGTGCCGGCGGCATCGGCCAAGTCTTCGATGCGATCGATCTGAGCCAGCCGGGTGAAGCTCACATCACGCTGAAGATCGTGGCGGTCAATCTCAAGCACCAGCCGTCCGCGTTCGAAGCGTTGCAAGCGGCCGTTCGCCGCACCATGCAATTGAACCATCCGAACATCGTGCGGATCTACGACATCGACCGTTTCGAAGACCGCGTGTTCATCACGATGGAGCCGTTGCGCGGGCGTTGGCTGAGCGCAATCGTCCGCGAGGCGCGCAACAAAGGAATGCCCTACGGGTCCGCTTGGCCCATCATCGAGGGTATCGCAAACGGGCTTGCACATGCGCATGCGCACGGAGTCGTGCACTCGGATTTGAGCCCGCACGCGATTTTCGTGTGCGAGGACGGCACGGCGAAGATCATGGGTTTCGGTCTCGTGCATGCCGTGCCGGCGAGCAACGAATCGCTCGATGTCTTGGATACTTTGACGCTACGCGCCTACACCGAAGCCTACACTGCGGATGCTTGGGCGCAGCAAGGCGAGCCGCATCCGGCAGACGATTTGTATCCTCTCGGCGTGATCGCGTACGAAATGTTGACCGGCGCTCATCCCTTCGGCCGTTGCAGCCTGAGTGTTGCGCGGCAGAAAGGGCTTACGTGCGCGCCTATTCGGGGTTTGAATCGGCGCGCTCGTAAACTGATCGAGAAGTGTCTCTCTTTCGAGCGCAACGTGCGTCCGAAAGATGCGCATTCGTTCCTGAGGCGCATGCGTCCCGGCGTATTCCGGCGGCTCTGGGTAGCGACCGGTGCTAGCTCTTGATTGGGACCTTCGCGAGTCACGCTTGTGAGCGAGCGCGCGGGCGGGTAGCCTCCGCTCACCAAGTCCAACAGCGCTCCTTGTAGCGTCCTCACATGGTCGAAGAGAACCGTTACGCGCCGCCGCGTGCACCTGTTTCCGACACACAGCCCGGGCAGACAAGACAGGAACTGGCCGGCCGCGGCGAGCGGCTCGGTGCGTTCATCATCGATGTCATTCTGCTCAGCATCGTCACCATGCCTTACATGTGGACGTCCAACTTGGCGGAGCGCGCGATGAGCGACCAGCTCGAGGCGAACGACACGCTCACGCTGTTGCTCGTGACCTTGATCGGGTATCTCGTCTTGAACGGCTATCTGCTGCACAAGTCCGGCCAGACCATCGGCAAGCGCCTCATCGGCATTCGTATCGTGTCCGCGACGGACGGTCAGCTCGTGTCGCTCGGGAAACTGTTCGGCGCGCGCTACGTACCCATTCAACTTGCCGGGCTCGTGCCATTCATCGGCAATTTTTTATGGATCGCCGACGCTTTGTTCATCTTCCGCGAGGACCGGAGATGCCTGCACGACCTCATCGCCGGCACGAGGGTAGTGAAGGCGTAGAGGCGTAGAGGAGTCGGCAGGCATCTCTTCATCACGCGGCCTTGCTCGATCACGAATCCTCCTATCGCCGAGCGCGTTGCCGATCGCCCGGCTAGCAGCGCTCCAGGTTCGCCGGTAGTCTGTTCGCATGCCTCGGGGTAATCCGCGTTCCATTTCGCTGCTGATCGTCATCAGCACGATCACGGTGTTGCTGACCGTGGCGCTGCTCGTCGGCTGGACGTTCGTGATCGTCCAGAACATGGCGGCGACGCGTGCGGTCTCGGGCAGCGTCTGGCTGCTTGCCGGCGGCATCAGCTTCTTCGTCGTCATTTTGACCGTCGTGGTCTTGTTCAGCGTATTCCTCGTGCGAGAGATCCTCGAGGTCCGGCGCCAACAGACGTTCATCGATTCGGTGACGCACGAGCTGAAAAGCCCGTTGGCTTCGCTCAAGCTGTGTCTGGATACGCTCGCACGGCCCGAGTTGTCGCAGTCTCAGCGGGAGCATTTGCGACGCATGATGCTGGCCGATGTCGAGCGCCTGACGATCTTCGTCGACGACATTCTCGAGGCGAGCCGGATCTCGCATGGATTGCGGGCGCAACAATGGACGACGGTCAACGTGACGCAGCTCGTGCAGCGCTGTATCGAGGTCATGCAACGCCGCTACGAGCTGGACGATGCAGCCATAACCGCGAACGTGCCGGAAGGTCTGACGATTCACACCGATCCGACCGCGCTCGAAACCGTGCTGAAGAACTTGCTCGACAATGCAATCAAGTATTCGACGCCGCCGCCGCGCGTGACCGTCGAGGTGCGAGCCGAAGACGCCAAGCACATTCGTCTCGAGGTGATCGATCAGGGCATCGGCATCGAGCGTTCCCAGCTCAAGCGTATCTTCAGACGGTTCTACCGCGTACCGAGCGACGACGTGTACGCACGCCGCGGTACGGGGCTCGGGCTCTACGTCGTCGCTGCGCTGGTACGGAATCTCGGGGGCCGCATCGTCGCCCATTCGGAGGGATACATGCGGGGCACGCGAATGAGCGTGAAGTTGCCGGTAGCAGTTGCAACGAGCGAGGTCGCATGAGCGCAGCGGTGACGAACGACGGCGACCAGGCGCGCATCCTCGTAGTCGAGGACGAGGCGCACATCGCAGCGGGCTTGAAGCTCAATCTCGAGCTCGAAGGCTACGCCGTGCAGGTCGCGAAATCCGTTCGCGAGACCGCGTCCTACCTCGTGCACAACAACGCATTCGATCTCATCATCCTCGACGTCATGCTGCCGGACGGCGACGGCTTCGCGCTGTGCCGGAAGCTCCGCGAAGCGGGCGATTACACGCCGGTGATCATGCTGACGGCGCGCAACAGCGCCGACGATCGCGTGCGGGGCTTGAACACCGGTGCAGACGATTACCTGGCGAAGCCCTTCGAGCTTGCGGAGCTCCTAGCGCGCGTGCGGTCGGCGTTACGGCGGCGAAGCTGGGAAGCGCGCGATACTTCGAGCGATTCGGGGCGCGGCGAGCTGCGCTTCGGGGAGGCGTTCGTCAATTTCGATACGCACGAAGCGACGGCATTCGGCAAGCCGGTACGCCTGACGCAGCTCGAGCTCGATTTGCTCTATTACTTCTCGCGGCATCCCAACCGGGTGCTCACGCGCGAGCATTTGCTCGAGCAGGTCTGGAAGCTACGCAACGCGCCGAACACGCGCAGCGTCGACAATTTCATCGTACGGCTGCGCAGGTACTTCGAGCCGCAGCCGGACAAGCCGATCTATTTCCTTTCGCACCGGGGTGCGGGCTACAAGTTCGTTCCCGAAGGTCGCACCGAAACCAAGTAGTTTCTTCTCGTTGCCGTCCGCTTTCGTGCCGCAATTCACACTGAACCGTCCTCGGTGACAGAACTATTACATTCGGCGACAAAACGATCACCGTGGCGAGGTTCGCACTGCCGCATGATTCATGTGCGCATTCGTTGAGCGCATTCATGGATCATTTTCAAGTGCAACAGACTTCGACCCGTACGCCGCGCAACTACACGGTTGTCGGCGCGATTCCCTTCATCCTCGTTCATCTAGCTGTCTTGGGTGCATTCTGGAGCGGCGTGACGACCGCAGCAGTGGTCTGCGCGGTCGTCTTGTATTTCGTGCGCATGTTCGCCGTGACGGCCGGTTATCACCGGTATTTCTCGCATCGCACGTTCAAGACCAACCGAGTGTTTCAGTTTGTCCTCGCGTTTCTCGCGCAATCGAGCGCCCAGAAGGGCGTGCTTTGGTGGGCTGCACATCACCGCAAGCACCATCGCTTGTCCGATCGACCTGGCGACGTGCATTCCCCCGTGACCGATGGATTCTGGTACTCGCACGTCGGCTGGTTGTTCAACAAGACGGGCGACACCGACTACGCGGCGGTTCCCGATTTCGCCCGGTATCCGGAGCTTCGATTTTTGAA
This sequence comes from Steroidobacteraceae bacterium, assembly GCA_036563855.1. GTDB lineage: Bacteria > Pseudomonadota > Gammaproteobacteria > Steroidobacterales > Steroidobacteraceae > Steroidobacter. Next base: position 7,556 of record DATCLP010000004.1, read on the forward strand.
CAAGTACCATCTGCTCCCTCCGATCGTACTTGGTTTCGTCGTGTGGCTTACGCTCGGCTGGTCGGGGCTGTTCATCGGCTTCTTCGCCAGCACCGTCGCGCTGTGGCACGGTACGTTCACGATCAACTCGTTGTCGCACGTCTTCGGCAAGCGTCGCTTTGCAACGCGAGACGACAGCCGCAACAACTGGCTGCTCGCGTTCGTGACGATGGGCGAGGGCTGGCACAACAACCATCACCGCTACGCCGTATCGGCCCGTCAAGGCTTCTACTGGTACGAGTACGACTTCACGTACTACATCCTCAAAGTGCTGTCGTGGCTCGGCATCGTGTCGGATCTGCGGCCGGTGCCGCAGAAAATTCTGGAAGAGGGGCGCGCGAGCGATCGAGCTCGCCGTCAGGGCGCTCCCGCTCCCGGGCCGGATGCTCAGGTTGCCGGCGGCACCCTCGTGCCCTCACCGGCGGAGTAACGCTCGGGCCGAGCGGCCCGACGTATTTCAAAAGTTTGCCTGCCTGCGCTTCACTCTCTGAGCCGCTATAGTGCGAGCCGGACGCCTACGGTGTCCCGGCTCGAATTCTTTTCGTGAGGCTCAGTGACATGAGATCGCTTCTGAGTCGAGGCGCGTTCTTTGCGTTCCTCGGCTGGTTTGCATACATCGCGCAAGGTGCAACCGTGACCGATGCACATTCGTACGCGAATACGGATGCGTTCCGCACCGCTCACTTGGCGCTCGATCTACAGGCGGATTTCGACCGCAAACGGCTCGTCGGCCACGTCGATCTGACGATCGACCGTATACAGCCGGCAGCGCGCGAGCTGGTTCTGGACACGCGCGCCTTGAAGATCTCCAGGGTCGAGTTGCTCGATGGTAAGCCCGTTGTCCTCGATTACGCGCTCGGCGCGGAGGACAAGACGCTCGGCGCGCCGCTGCGCATTCGCTTGCCCGGCCGTCTGCCGTCCGAGCGCTTCAAGGTGCGCGTGACGTACGAGACGTCGCCGCAGGCGAGCGGACTGCAGTGGCTCACGGCGGCACAGACCGCCGGTAAGAAGCATCCGTTCCTGTTCTCGCAGTCGCAGGCGATTCATGCCCGCAGTTGGATTCCGCTGCAGGACACGCCGCTCATTCGGCTCACCTACGAAGCGCGGATCCGTACGCCGCGCGAGCTGCTTGCAGTCATGAGCGCGGCGAACGACCCCGAGACCCCGCGCGACGGCGATTACCGTTTCGAGATGCCGCAGGCCGTGCCGTCGTATCTGATCGCGTTGGCAATCGG
>DATCLP010000005.1:0-5236 GCA_036563855.1 Steroidobacteraceae bacterium
AACAATTCTAGTCATGCAAATCGAACGTAACGAAATCCGTTGTTTCCATGCGGTTGTAGAAGCAGGCGGTTTCAGTCGTGCGGCAGAACGGCTGGGCCTGTCGCAGTCGGCGGTCAGCCAGGCGATCGCCAACCTCGAGCATCGTCTGGAAACGACCTTGTTACGCCGCGGCAATCCGCCTCAGTTGACAGAAGCGGGCATGCGTTTCCTGCGTTTCGTCGAAACCGTATTGAACGAAGAGCGGGAGACGCTCGCCGATATCGCGCAAATCAGGTCGGGCGCACTGTCCACGCTATCGCTCGCGTTGTCGCCGGCTGCGAATGCACGATTCGGCGTGAGCCTGCTGCGCGAGTTCTCTGAGCGCAATCCGCTGACACGGCTCAAAGTCGTCGTCGCCCCCAGCCGCGAAATCGTCTACGGCGTATCGGAGGGTCGGTGGGAGGTCGGTTTCGGGCCGCTACAGCACACGATGCCCGACTACTTCGCCGTACATCCGTGCTTCTCGGAAACGCGCCGTCTCATGATTTCTCGCGACCATCCGAGTCGGGAGGCGTTACGGCGCGATCCGCGGGCGACGCTGCGCACGTTGCCGCTTATTACTTCGTACTTGGACGAGAATCCACGCCGCCCGGGAGGAGATCGTCTGCGCAACGCGTTCGCATCGGTTTGGGAAGTGAGCCACATGGAATTGCGCCTCGCGCTCGTCGCCGAAGGCAAAGGCGTGACTTACGTATCCGATCTCGTCACGAATCTGCCCGACGAGCTCGTTCCGATCGAAGGTCTGCCGTTCTCGAGCATCGATCGGCAAGTCGCCGTCTATCACTTGAAGCACCGCCCGCTGTCGCAGGCAGGCGCGCGGTTTGTAGCCCTGTGCCGCGAAAGATGGCCCGGCTGAAGCCGGGCCAAGCTGTAGATTGTAGGCTGCAGGCTGTAGGTAGGGCGCACGCGAGTGCGCGGAGTTCCGACTCCCCTTCGGGGAGAGGCACGCAGAGCGAAGCGTGCGGGTGAGCGGAAGCTTCCGTCTTCAGCAAGGAGAACATTTCGCGCACGCGCGCGATTGCTGCAGCCTACAGCCTACGGTCTACAGCCTGTTGTTGCAGCTAGGCTGCAACAACGTACCTGTTCTTCCCTCCCGACTTCGCGCTGTAGAGCGCGCGGTCGGCGGCTCGATACATGTCGTCGAAGTCGATGTGCGGCCCGCTTGCGACGCTGATACCGATCGATACGCCGAAAGCGTTCGGATCCGACGGATCCGCATAGACCCGCTTCAAGATCCGCCGCGCGATTTCAGTCGCGGCATCGAGATCGCAGCCGCTCGCGAACACGAGGAATTCATCGCCGCCGAGCCGCGCACAGATGTCGGCGTCTCGCACGCTCGCGCGCATTCCCTCGGCGACCTTGCGCAGAAAGTCATCGCCCACTGCGTGTCCATGCGTGTCGTTGATGCGCTTGAGATCGTCGACGTCGACGAGAATCGCGGCATAGCTGCTGGCACGCAGCGCCGTTGCATTCGCAATAGCATGCATCGCGCCCCGCCGGTTCAGCAAGTGCGTGAGCTCATCGTGAATCGAGAGCATGTAGTGCTGCTGCATTCGGTGCTGCAGCGAGTAGTGATAGCGGGCCGCCAGATAGCCGATCAGCAACGCCATCAGCATTGCAGCCGTGAGTGAGCCGATGGAGATCGCACGAAAGCTCGCTTCGCGCTGCAAGTAATAGTCGATGTCGAAATCGACGCCGACGAAGCCGCTGTAGCGTCCTGCGCTGTCGTAGATCGGTGTGTGGCCCGACAGGAAGTAACCATAGCTGTCGTGCAAGAAGAATGGATAGACGTACGTCTCGCCGCGCGCGATACGGTCGAGCCAGTCGGGGTCGGGTTCTTTGTCGAGCGGCGCGAACGGTTCCATGTACTCGGAAGCTCGGAGCTTTCGTGTCGTAACGAGCTTGTCGGAGGCGGCCGTGTCCAGCACGAACAAGGTTTTTCCGTCGCGTTCCATCATCGTATAGACGTAGAACACGTCAGGCGCCGCTGAATGGAAGCGCACGAGCGGCTCTAACGCGCGCTCGTACAGCTCGGGCGTGTAGCCGGCCGGATCGAGAAGTTGACGATGCAAATCGCCGTCGACGACGCTGGCTGCCAGTTGTGCAATCTGAGCGACGTTCGAGCGGAGCACCTCCAACCGAGCCTGCTTGGACAGCCATTGCGGCACAGCAACGATCGCTCCCAGGACCAGGGCGGCGACGATCGTGGCGATCCAGAAGACTCGCGGCGTGAATTGGCGGAAGCGGTGCATCATGGGGGCTGGCATTGTTGCACAGGACTGCGTGGCGAAACGAGCTGCAGAACACAGATCGCCGTTCGAACGAGCGCCTCGAGACTGCTCGATCATCTGGCTCCGCAACGGGTTTGACCGCGCAAGTCTTTGCCAGCGACAATTTCCGCGACCGGTTGGCAGCATCCTCGCCCTCGGATCGGTCTGGTGTATCACCCAACGATTCCAAACACGCCGAGGTGTGTGCATCACTTGCGGCGATTCCTCGATGATTTTGATCAGCAAACGGAGAGATTCATGAACACGCTACGCAGAATGGTCGTGATTTCGGCAGCCGCACTCGGTGCATTTGCGATGTCCGCGTTCGCTGCAGACGCCAATATCGCAGGCACCTGGACCATGGCCGTCGAAATGTCGATGGGCTCGGGAAACCCGACGTTCGTGCTCAACCAGAATGGCAACGAAGTCACAGGCACTTACAAGGGGCAACTCGGCGAAGCGCCCGTGACGGGCACCGTAAAGGGCAACCAAGTCGAGCTCAAGTACACGCTGAACGCGCAAGGCATGGAGCTCACCGTTACCTACTCCGGCACGGTCGACGGCGACACGATGAAGGGCAAGGTGTCGTACGGCGACATGGGCGAAGGAACGTTTACGGGGAAGAAAAACTGATGACGTGCGCGCCTGTCCCTTCCGCGAGCTCGCGGAAGGGACAGGACGCACGTCAATTGAGAATTGAGAATGATCAGCGTAGCCGCGCCGGAGTTCTGATCGAGTGACCTAACGCGTCACTGGCACACGCTATCTTCGTTGCCAGTTTTCAATTGCTCGTCGTCAATTAGCGCCCTTGGCGGGCTCTTCCGTTCTCAATTCTCCATTCTCGATTCTCGATTAGCGCAGCTTCGCGGCGCTAATCGAGGCCTTTCCACCTATGTATCTGCGCCAGCTCGAGCGCGCTTGCGCGGCGAGTGCGCCAACGTAGCTCGCGCAGCTCGCGTTCGCGGCGCAATTCGGGCCAACGCTCGAGATATGCGTCGAGCACCTTACGATCGGGCGAGTAACGCGCGAGCGATTCCGGATTCGCGGCGCGCAATGCGATCGCGCCGTTGTAGCCCCCGAAACCTTGCGTGGCGCACAGGGCACCGCCGTCGTTGTTTCCGGGATTGGGCTTGCGGTCGAGAATGAAGAACTCGGTGACCGGGCCGAGATCGGGATCGACTTGACGCAATGTCGGCACGCCGACTGCAGGTTTGCCGAGCAGGTATTGAATTGCTTGCGCAACCGCTTTGAGACCCGTTTCGCCCATGGTGTGACCGTCGCCGATCGCCTTGGGCGTGCCGACGATCATCGGCGGTAGCTTGCCCTTGAAGCCTTGACGTTCTGCAGCGATCGCGCGTGCGCTCGCGGCCGTCGTCAAATCGGTTTTGGAATTCGTGCGCGTCCCCGTCGCGTGCGCGACCAAGTACTGGAAGTCCGTAACGCCATAACCATGGCCTTTGTAGGCGAGCTCGAGCGCATGAATCGTCGCGTTCTCGCCGCCGAAGCCGACGCCCGCGAAATGCGCTTTTCCGCCTGCTTCGCCGCTCTGACCCCAGCCGGCAATGATGGAGGTGATGTCGAGGAAATTGCGCAATGCGAAGTCGAGCGTCGTGATCAGCAGGCCCGAGCCTGCCTCGCCGATGACCGTGCCGTTCGCATCGACATCGAATGGCGCAAGACACTGGTCGACCGGACGCTGCTCGTGCGGAGCGCGCCCCGCATTGATCGTTTCGAGCTTGCTGCGCGTCATCAGCGCGCCTGGGCCGAACGCATCGAGCAGACCCCAATGGGGCCGCACGGCGGCATCTGCGGCCGTCCAAAGCGCAAGCTGCGGACGTTGATAACCCGGATAGTCGATCAACATCTGCGGCGCGATCTCGCAGAACGCGACCGAGCTCGACGCGCATGCTCCGACGGAATTCAGCGGCGACTGCGGCACACGCATGTATCCGTCGGGCGATTTCAGCGCATCGAGCAGCGAGGGATTCTTGAGCGACTTGCTCAGGCTGAAGGCGGGCGCGAGCATCGTCGAAATCAGTGCAGGCCCATGCGAAGAAAGCGAGTTTGCAAGCCGCATCGCAAACTTGTCGCGCAGCTTGTCGTCCGGAGGGATCTCGCCTGCATTGCGCCATCGATGCAGAGCATCGAGCCCCGCGAATGCCGTAGCGGCAACGACCCGGAATGCATAAGGGTGCGGCAGCAATTCCGATAGCGATACCGGCAACGCCGCGAGCGCGCCGAGACCGCTGCAGACGAAGAGCTGCGCTTGCAGCGACGGCCCGAGCCGCGGGTCGTCGTCGAACAGCCCGTACATATCCTTGAGCGCCGATTCGCGCACTTCGCGGAACGAGAGTCCGCCGAGGCGCCGCAAACCGCCGGTCGCAAAATCGTGCGGGAGGCTCGCCACGATGTCCGTGACGACGGTATCGCCGAGCTTCGTCAGCTCGTCGATGTAACGGATGCCCGAATTCGCGCGCAGCGTTGCGCCGTGTCGCGCTTCGATTTCTTCGAGGGATGCGGGCTCGCCGTTCGGCCAACGAAAGCGCAGCGTCCCGTCCGGTTGCGGATCGACATCGACGAGCCCGGCATCGAAGGCCGCCAACCCGATGAATTCCGGCGCACCCGACACCTTGGCCAGGTACGTCTCTGTGGTGCCGACAGCCGAAATGCAGCAGGGAGTACCGACAGTAACGAGAACTTTGTCAGCCGTAAGCACCGTGAGACCTTGCGAGGGCAAAACCAGGGTGCGAAGGATACACCCCGAGCGCTCGCTTCGCGCGGCGAGCGTCGAGGCGTAGGCCCGGGCGTACGCGCGGTCCGGTGAGCAGGTCAGCCGTTGCGCAGATGCTCGACCACGTGGTCCACCTCATCCGCGCTGCCGAGGATGACGGGGATGCGCTGATGGATGTCTGTCGGCTGAACCTCGA
>DATCLP010000006.1:0-4402 GCA_036563855.1 Steroidobacteraceae bacterium
TTTGCCCGTCACCGACCAAGCGAACGCGAGTACGTGTGCCACCGCCACGAAGAGTTCGCGCGGAATTTCCCGACCGAGCTCGATTCGCGCGAGAGCCGCAGCAAGCGCGCTGTCTTCTTGCAATGGAACGTCGTGCTCGCGCGCAGTGGCAATGATGCGTTCGGCAATCGCTCCGCCGCCTTTTGCGACGACACGCGGTGCGTCTCGCCCGTTGTAGTGCAGCGCCACCGCGAGCTGCAGCCGCTGAAGCTTGCGTTCCGTTCGCTCGCTCATGCGCGTACGTCCAATAGCCGCGAGAATCGGTTGCCGACATCCGCTGCAGGCAGTCCATGACGGCAGACGATGCGATCCACTTCGAGTCCCGCCTCGTGCAGTAAGGTTTCGAGCTCGCCGACGCGCGCATTCAACATGTCGACGACGGCCGGTGCGTCTGCACGTAGTTGCACGCTGACGCGCAGGCCTGTGAGCGAAATACGGGCATGCAGCGCGCCGGAATTGCCGAGATCGAGCGCCGCTTCCACGATCCAAGTCTCTTGACTCGTCTGCTGTCTTCGTGCGCCGTCGCGTTCGATACGCAGCCGAAGCATGCTCGCGCGATCCTCGTAACGCACCGGCACTTCGATGAGGATCGATTGGAGAGGACCTTCTTGAGCGCTGTTCGTGACTTGTGTCGTCGTGATCCTCGCGAGCGTGCCGTCGGTCTGACGCGCAAGCTCATCCATTTGCTGCTGCGCACCTTCGAGCAGCGCAAGCGTGGCGGGCGCCGCCGAAAGAGTTGCAAGCGGCCCGCCGCTCGCCGGCAGAGGCGCGTGCGGTGTCGCATCCGCGAAGGCCGCAGCGTTCGGGCGTGCGCCATGCTCGCGCAACGTGCGGGCAAATTGCAGCAAGAGCGTTTTGAGATCCGTTGCGATCGCCGTGCGAGAGGCCGGCGTACGGTCGTCATTCGCCAAGGCCGCCTCGAGGAAGGTTCCGGAGCGGCCGCGCGCGCGTTCCAGCTTGAGCGGGTCGCTCAATTCGTCTACGTCCGGCAGCGCTTGCCAGAGTTTCGCAGCGGCTGCCGCGACGTTCTGCGGCAGCGAGCTCGCTCCGGCCGCACCGCGAGCGACCCAGCTCAGATTCGCGAGAAGCGGTGCGGGGCTCGTTTGTCTGGGGACGAGTCTGCGCAGCGCATCCGCAACCATTTTCGGGTCGATGCGCTCCTCAACCGGCTCGACGATGCGTTCGAGCGCGAGCACCGGACTGTTGCGCAGGACGCGCAGCTGCATGCGTTCGCCGGAGGCCGGCCCTTCCTGGTCGTTTCCGGACGCTAAGCGAGCAAGATGGCGCTGCCCGGCGATGTCCAAGAAGAGCTGACCCGTCCCGGGATCGCGGATCGCAACGGCTTCGAGCACGGCGCCGACTCGCCATTCCGCGAGCAAGCTCGCGGGCGAACCGGATGAAAGGGCGGAGGGCGAACCGCGCGGATTGACTATATCGATCCGCATGCGTCGTCCCGATAGCTGCAATGTCCCACGCCGCGCGGACGGCGATGTGCGCGCTTGTCAGTTCTCGATGCTTTCAGAACCGTGCTCATGTTCGGACGGGGACGTGACCTGTGTCACTGAATTTAGCGGCAGGTGCCGCTCCGTCTTGAGCGCGAGATGCCGAATCCGCTGAGAAGCCGCGTAAGCGACGTTCGGGCGTCACACCGTCATCCGTCAACTACAGCCCGTTTTATGACAGGGCTCACCTAAAGCAGCCGGGGCAATGGCCGATAGGGGAGGCGAGCCCGTGGAAATTTCGGCGCGCCCGTTCGCGCCCATTCGATCGATTGCAACGCAATGTCGACCAAGACGAGGAAACGCAAACGCACCTATGCCCCCTCGCGGCAAGCGCAGGCGCCGGCGGCTGTCGAGCAGACGCCGTCGGTCGCGGCCGAGCCGACGATCGTGCTGTCTTCGATCTGCACAGTGAAAGATGCCGAGGCATTGAAGGGCGAATTGCTGCGCTACGTCGACGAGCCAAGCGTCGCGATCGATGCGGGAAATCTCGAGCGCATCGACACGGCAGCAATGCAGTTGTTGTGTGCGTTCGTGCGCGATCGTGCGGATCGCAACTTGCGAGTGAGCTGGCACGGTACGCCGCAGCCGTTGTTCGAAGCAGCGCGCTTGCTGGGTGTCGGCTCGATGCTTGCTCTGTCGGCAGAGGCGACGCCATGACCCATATTCTGGCCGTAGACGATTCGCCCTCGATGCGCGACATGGTGCGTATCGCGCTCACCGCCGCAGGTTTCCAAGTTTCTCAGGCAGCCGACGGCGAAGAGGCGCTCGCCCTCGCGCGCACACATTCCTTCGATCTGGTGCTCTCGGACGTGAACATGCCGTGCATGGACGGCATTGCGCTCATCCGCGCATTGCGTGCCGAACCTGCGTATCGCCACACCCCGATTCTGATGTTGACCACCGAGTCCTCGCCCGAACGCAAGCGCGAAGGGAAGGAAGCCGGTGCGACGGGCTGGATCGTCAAGCCATTCGATCCCGAGCAGCTCGTCGCGACGATGAAGCGAGTGCTGAGGTAACGCCATGGCGCTCGACCTTGCACAATTTCACGAGGCCTTCTTCGACGAGAGCTTCGAAGCGCTCGACACGATGGAGGCGGCGCTGCTCAAGCTCGACGTCGGTTCGCCCGAGCCCGAGCTCATCAATACGATCTTTCGCGTCGCTCATTCGATCAAGGGCGGCAGCGCCACGTTCGGCTTCGAGGAAGTCGCATCGTTTACGCACACGTGCGAAACGCTGCTCGATGAATTGCGCAGCAATCGCATGCAGGTCACGCGTCCGATTACGGATTTGCTGCTCAAGTCGGTCGATGTCATGCGCGAAATGCTGCGCGCCGTGCAGCACAAGGAGCCGATCGATGCGCAGCGCGTCGCCGACTTGCAGTTCGACATGGAGCTCGCGATCGCGCAAAAGAACTCGGCGCCTGCACCGGCAGCCGAACCGGCGCCGGCAGCTCCGGCTGCAGCGAAGCCGCCCGCCGCAGCGCATCGCTGGCGAATATCGTTCAGACCCTATCCGCAGCTTTTCGCGCACGGCAACGATCCGTTGCGCATGATGCGCGAACTTGCGGAGCTCGGCGATCTGACGGTCAAAACGGATGCGAGCGCGCTTCCGCCGCTCGCGGACCTCGATCCGGCGTCTTGCTATCTGTCCTGGGATTTGACGGTCGAAACCGATGCGACACGCGAAGTGATCGATCAGGTGTTCGATTGGGCCGAAGGCGATTGCGAGCTCGAGATCACCGACGAGCTTGCGGCCGGCAGCGCACCGCAAGTGCAGGCGAGCGCGGCGTCAGCGCCGGAGACGGAGAGCGCCGCAAAGTCGGATCCGCCGCGACCGCATCTGCACGCAGTCGCGGAAGCAGAGTCACCCAAGCACGGTCTTGGAGACGGCAGCTCCATTCGGGTGAGCACCGAGAAGATCGACGAGCTCATGAACACCGTCGGAGAGCTCGTGATCACGCAATCGATGCTGATGCAGCTCGGCGCGAAGGTGTCCGGGCCCGTCGCCGAGCAACTGCGGTCGGGGCTGGCGCAGCTCGAACGCAACATGCGCGAGCTCCAGGAAAGCGTCATGCGCGTGCGCATGCTGCCGATCAGTTTCGTATTCAGCCGCTTCCCGCGCATGGTGCGCGATCTGAGCAACCGGCTCGGCAAGCAGGTCGATCTCAAGATGAGCGGCGAGCAAACCGAGCTCGACAAGACCGTCTTGGAAAAGATCGGCGATCCGCTCGTGCACTTGGTGCGCAACAGCGTCGATCACGGTATCGAAATGCCCGAAGCGCGAATCGCCGCCGGCAAACCGCCGACGGGTACGGTGTACCTCGAGGCTTATCACAAAGGCGGCAACATCACCGTCGAGGTCGGCGACGACGGCGCAGGTTTGAACAAGGACAAGATCTTGGCGAAGGCGCGCGAGCGCGGCCTCGTCTCCGCAAACGATCAGCTCACCGACGAGCAAATCTACGAGCTCATCTTCATGGCCGGATTCTCGACGGCCGAGCAGACGACGGAAGTTTCGGGCCGCGGCGTCGGCATGGACGTCGTGCGACGAAACATCAAGGAGCTCGGCGGCAACATCGAGGTTCGCTCTCAGCCCGGCAAGGGTTCGCGTTTCATCATCACCTTGCCGCTCACGCTCGCGATCGTCGACGGCCAATCCGTACGCGTCGGCGACGAGACCTACATCGTGCCGCTCGTCACGATCATCGAGTCGTTGCAGCTCAAGCCGGGCATGGTCAACAGAGTTGCCGGGCAGGGCGAAGTCTTCTGGTTCCGCGACGGCTACTTGCCGATCGTGCGGCTCTACGAGGTCTTCGGCGCGAAGCCGCGCACGACGCAGCTCCACGAAGGATTGATCATGGT
>DATCLP010000007.1:0-3217 GCA_036563855.1 Steroidobacteraceae bacterium
GCTCCCAGTCACCCAGGAGGATCTCGAATACATCGATGCGCACTTGGGACGCGGGTGCGTCACGATCCTTTCGCGCGGCTACGGCAATTGCCGCATCACCGCAACGGCGGTGCCTCGCGTTTGGTGGGTTCAATACTTCAACAGCATGGACAAGCTGATTCTGAACACGATCGAGGTCGTGACCGTGCCCGCCGTGGCCTTGGCCGGCGCCGAGGATTTCACGGACAGCATCGCGCGACTGCGGCAGTGCCTGGAGACCGTTTGACCATGCTGACTTACGACCGAAACGCATCGGGCGCTGACACAGCAACGGCGCTTTGGGAATGCGGCATTTGCTGGAATGTATATGACCCGCAGGCTGGAGATGCGCTGACGCAGACACCCCCCGGCACGCCTTTCGAGTTGTTGCCGGAAAATTGGTGTTGTCCCAATTGCGAGGCGCCCAAGCACAAGTTCATGATGGTCGGCGATGAGTGAGGGCGGGGGAACGCCGCAAGATCTCGCGGCGGCATTCCGAAGAATCTCGACGACTCGCATGCTCGACATGCCGCTGCGCAACCCGGCGCTCGATATCGAAGCCGTCGGTTTTCGTTTTTGGAATGACAGGCATGTGGGTGTGCTCGTGACCCCTTGGACCATCAGTCTGGTGATTCTGCCGGCGCCTGCGTTGGGACTGGATCGGCGGCAGCGCTGGACCTTCCCCTCCGGCGAGTACGAGTTCATGGGCGGCGCGGAACCCGAATGCGGCCCGTTCCAGTTTTGTTCGCTGTTTTCGCCGCCGGAGGGAATCGCAGATCAGGCGCAGGCTCGGGCTATCGCCGAGGCGGTGATGGAGCAGTTGTTCGCGGCGCCGGATGCCAATACGGCCTCGGCAAAGCGCATCTCCAGACGGGACTTTTTCGGCTTGCGATCAGCCTAGGGAGCAGATGCTCGTGCACGAGATGAGCCTCAGTCAGGGCGTCGTCGATGTCATCGAAGCAGCGGCGCGTCGCGAGGGGTTCACGCGAGTGCGCACTGTTTGGCTGGAGATCGGACAACTCGCCGCGGTCGATCCCGAGGCGATGCGCTTTTGTTTCGATGTCGTAACTCGAGGCACGTGTATCGAAGGTGCGGTGCTCGAGATCATCGCGACTCCAGGACAGGGATGGTGTTTGAAGTGCAGCGACTCGGTCGTCATCGACGAGCCGCTGGGTGCGTGTCCACGCTGCGGCAGTCACCAGATTCAGGTGACCGGCGGCAGCGAGCTGCGTGTGAAAGAGCTCGAGGTGGAGTGATCCCATGTGTACGACCTGCGGTTGCGGTTCCGGCCAGACACGTATCGGCGGTGTTGTGGTGGCAGCCCATGAGCACGATCAGTTCGTGCCTGTACACGAGCACGAACATTCGTTGTTGCTCAGCCATTCGCATCCGCACACGCACGATCATGTCCACGCGCACGTTCACGATCACACTGCACCCAAGGGCGAGGCGCGCATCGTGAAGCTGGAGCGCGACATCCTCGAAAAGAACAACGAGTTCGCGCGCGCCAATCGGGCATGGTTCGCCGCCCATGGCGTACAGGTGTTGAATCTCGTTTCCAGCCCCGGTTCGGGAAAAACGACCTTGCTCGTGAAGACCATCGAAGCGTTGCGCGGCGTGCGGCCCGTCGCCGTTATCGAAGGCGACCAGGAGACGGCACTCGACGCGCAACGCATTCGTGCGACCGGTGCGCCCGCGATTCAGATCAACACCGGCAAGGGTTGCCATCTCGATGCGCACATGGTCGGGCACGCGCTGGAACGATTGCCGGTGGCGCGAGGCAGCCTGTTGCTCGTCGAGAACGTCGGTAACCTCGTGTGTCCCGCGGCGTTCGATCTCGGCGAAGCGCACAAGGTAGCGGTGTTGTCGGTGACCGAGGGAGAGGACAAGCCGCTCAAGTATCCGGACATGTTCAGGGCAGCGTCGTTGATGCTGCTGAACAAGTGCGACCTCTTGCCGCACTTGGACTTCGACATCGACGCAGCAATCGCATACGCGAAACGTGTGAATCCGTCTCTGGAGATCATTCGCGTGTCCGCGCGAACCGGCGAGGGCATGGCGGACTGGCTCGAATGGATCGAGCGCCGGCGGCCGGCAGTCGAGGCTCAAGCGGAGGCGTGATGATCGCCGCGCAACGCATCCGGGTAACGGGCGTCGTGCAAGGCGTCGGCTTTCGCCCGTTCGTCTGGCGTCTGGCGCGTGAGCTGTCGCTCGCCGGGTGGGTTCGAAATGATTCGGGCGGCGTCGAGATTACCGTGGAAGGCAGCGTTGCCGGATTGAAGGCCATGGTGGAAAGGATTCGGCTGGAGGCGCCCCCGCTCGCACGTATCGATGAGATTCGCACGACTGCACTGCAACCGCAGGGAATGCGGGAATTCAAGATCGCTGCCAGCGCCGCCAACGAGTGCACGACGATGATCGGCGAGGATACGGCCGTCTGCGAGGCATGCCTTGCGGAGCTGTTCGATCCGGCGAATCGTCGTTGGCGGCATGCATTCATCACGTGTACGCACTGTGGGCCGCGTTACACGATTGCATTTGCGCTGCCGTATGACCGCTCGCGAACGAGCATGGGTTCGTTCGCGCTCTGCGCGGAATGCGCAAAGGAATATGAGAATCCGGAAGATCGGCGTTTTCACGCCGAGCCGACGTGTTGTCCGGCCTGCGGACCGCAGCTCCGCTTACTCGATGAGGGCGGGCGTGCGATGGACGGGGATCCCATCGCCGGGACGCTCGCGTTGATTCGAGCCGGTGCCATCGTCGCGGTCAAAGGTCTCGGCGGATATCACCTCGTCTGCGATGCGCGCAATGCGGAGGCGGTGAGTCGCTTGCGGGAACGCAAGAACCGCGAAGCGAAGCCGCTGGCCATCATGGCGGCGAACGTTCATTCGCTCGAAGGGTTGGTCGAGCTCGATGCCGAGTCGCGCGCGCTATTGGAGTCGCCCGAGCGCCCGATCGTGCTGGCGCCGAAATCGTCGCACGAAGATGCGCTGACCGGGATTGCACCTGGAATGGCTCATTACGGCGTGATGCTGCCCGCGACACCCGTGCAGTGGCTGTTGTTCCATGAAGCGGCGGGCCGACCGGCAGGTGTGCAATGGGTTCGACAGCCGCAACCGATGTTGCTCGTCATGACCAGTGCCAATCCCGGCGGCGAGCCGTTGGTCATCGACGATGAGGAGGCCCTGACTCGGCTCAA
>DATCLP010000008.1:0-3486 GCA_036563855.1 Steroidobacteraceae bacterium
CTACAGCCGATTCGTCACTCTTCTGGCGCGACCTTCAATCGAATGCCGTCGAGCGCTTCGGTGAACTGAACCTGGCACGACAAGCGCGAGGTGTGCTTGTCGTACGTCGTCAGCATCGACAACAAGTCTTCTTCGTCGGACTGAATGTCCGGCAGCCGATCGACCCACGACGGATCGATGTACACGTGGCAGGTTGCACACGAGCAATAGCCCCCGCAGCTCGCTGCAATTCCGAAGTCGTACTCGCGCAAGATCTCCATGAGCTTGCGGCCCGCGGGCGCTTCGATCGTGTGTTCCTGGCCGTAGATGTCGGTAACGTGGATAGTGGGCATGTAGAAAATAAGCTCATCAAGTGCGCCGGGCAGCGCGCGCGGGCTGCGCGTCGATCGCGGTACGCACGGCAGACCACAGGTCGCGCACGTACTCGAACAACCAGCAGCACTTTGCCAAACGGTCGCGATGCGAATCGGGCGGTGCTTGTAAATACGCCGACAACAGCCGGTCGCGCTCTTCCGTCGAATAGTCGTGATAAACGCAAACCGAGGCGAGATCGAACAGCGGTTCGCCCAGGCCGGCATACTCCCAGTCGATCAGCCTCAACGGCTCGGCGTCGACGACGTTCAGATAGTGTACGTCGTTGTGGCACAAGCGCGGCGTGCTCGTTTCGGCAATTTCGGTCGCCATCTCGAGACCCCTTGCCCTCTGATCCGATTCGATGAGCGGGCTTCGCACGCCGAGCGTTCGGAGCGTATCCAGATAACCTGCAATCAGGGCCGGCAGATGCACTTCACGGGCATCGCGCGGCGGATCGAGCGCGTGCAGCGCTCTGAAGCGCTCGCCCAATAGCTGGATGTAGCTAGGTTCGTGCATCCGCTCCGCCGTGCACGTCGGGCCGACGTAGCGCGTGATGAGCACACCCTGCTGCAGATCGCGCGCCACGAGCGGCGCACCGATGCCCGCGGCAGCGACCGCATCGAGCACGCTCGCTTCGCTGACGCGATCGATCTGCAAGGACGCCCAATGCGGACTGTTGATGCGCACCACGACCGCATCCGTTCGCGTGCGGACGACCCAACTGCGATTCGTTAGTCCATGTTGGATAGGTTCGACGGCGACGATGGCGCTGCGTTCGACGCCGAGCGCGCGAGCGGCAAGGTCACGCGGCGACATGGGCTGCTCCGAGCTGCGTCTGCGCGCGCCAATCGCGCCGCCACACGAGATAGCCGCGCACGACGATGCCCAAGTAGATGAGGAACAGCAGCGTCGTCGGGAGCAATCCCTGACTGAAGTACAGATAGACCGCCAGGCCGTCCACGACGAGCCAATACAGCCAGTTCTCGAGCACGCGTCGCGCGACCATCCACGTCGTCACGACGCTTCCCCACGTGACGAATGAGTCCAGGTACGGCGCAGCGGCGTCGGTTTGAGTTGCAAGCAACCAACCGTTCAGCACCGTGGCCGCCGCGATGGCAAGTGCTGCCACCGCATGCTGCCGCGCGGTCCAAACCCGGATGAGCACGCCCGACTCCTCGGTTCGCCCCTTGCGCCACTCGATGAAACCGACGATGGCCATCACGAGATAGAAAACTTGCAGCAAAGACTGCATGTACAGCGCGGCACGCGCGAACACCGCCAGATAAATGGCCGTGCTGACGAATGCGCACAACCAGCACAGTAGATTCCGCCGCACGGCAAACAACAAATACGCAAGGCCCAGCGCGGCAGCGATCGCCTCGCTCATCGACGTTGCGCGCACTTGGGCGATCAGCTCATCCACGGGTTCTCGTTCCTGCGTAAGTGAGCATCTCGAACATCGGCTGCGGCACGATCGTCATCCGTCGCGCTCAGGCGCCGTTCCGCCGAGCACCTTCATCACGAACACCTTACGCCCGCTCTCGGCGAACGTCGTTTCGGTTTCTTTCGCGAGGATCTCGAAGAGCCGGCGATGCTCTCCTGAAACCTGCGTGCTCATCGAATTCGTGACGACGTGCAATTCCGGATACTTGTTCAAGCGCTCGATGAACGCCTTGATGGGCGGAATGTAGTCCGCATCGAGCGGATAGAGACTGATTTCGATGGCGGTATGCATGGTTCTCTCCAAGGGGCTTGGGGCTCGGGACTCGGGGCGTGGGGCTACATCTTCCACCTCACGCTCACTCCCACCTGTCTCGGTTCGCCGAGCTGAACGTAGCGCTTGTCCTCCCAATCTGGCGGCTCGTTCGCAAAGAAAAAGCCGCGCACGATGTAATCCTCGTCGAAGACGTTGCGAGCCCAGGCGTAGACGCCCCAGCGATCGCCCTCGTAGCCGACCTTCAGGTGCATGAGCGAGTAAGCGTCTGCGCGCTGATTGGCCGGCGGTACGTCGAAGTAGAAGTCGTCGATCGCGGCGAAATCGACGCGCGCCATCCAGCCTGTCGGGCTACGCCAAACGGCGTGAAGCGAGAGCTGATATTCGGGCGCATGCGCCTGATCGCGATCGCTCACATCCTCGCCCATCGGACGATAGCCGGAGTAGCGGGTGTGCAGGAGCGCGAGCGATCCGCCGATCTCGATGTGGTCGGAGACCTGCCAACTGGCGCTCGCTTCGATTCCAGCGTTCGTACCCCTCGATGCGTTGTCGGTGAGGAACCAATAACCGCCCGCCGCGCCCTCCTCTTGGATGCCGGTCGACACCTGCATGTCCTCGCGGCGCATGTAAAAGGCAGTGAGGTCGGTGTAGAGCTGTCGGTCGAGCCACTCGCCTTTGAAGCCGAACTCGAAACCCCAGAGATACTCTGGATCGAAGCGCGGACGTACTGTTGCGCCTCGACCGAGATTGAAGCCGCCGGCCTTGTAGCCGCGGCTCAAGCGAGCGAATACGCGTTTGTCGTCCGTCAGGTCGTAGTGGAGCGACACTTCGCCGCCGAGCATGCGGTCACGCTGACTCGCGCTCATCGCGCTCGGACCCTCGTCATCGATGCGTCGATCTGCGTAATCGGCCTCGCGCTGCTCGGCGCGCAATCCGAACGACCAGCTCCAGCGGTCGCTCCATCGGCCTTCGAGCTGACCGAACAGCGCGACGTTCAGCGCATCGTAGTTGCTCGAGAGAGACTCGTTCGTTTCTCCCGAATAATCGAAAATCGGATCGACGAGTACGCCGGTACGTCCGTCCTGCAGGTCATAACTCATGTCGAGCGCGTAGACGCCGGCGATCCATGCAATATCGCCTGCGTCCTCTGCGGCGCCCGACGTATATCGCGCCTCGAACGACGTTGCGCGACGCGTGCTCAATGCACGGTAGAAATAGTCGTACGTGAATGGCGCCCAGCTCTCGGGATTGCCCCAATCCTCGTCGTAGCTGTACTCGCCCTTCGATTTGCCGTGCGTCGCAGCAAAGAAAAGCTCACCGCCATTCTCAAGCTCGGAGATGACACGCACTGCCCCCGCGTTCGCCTGCTGCGAATCCTTGCCGGGCCGATCCGCAAGCGAGCGACGCGTGTTGTCGAT
>DATCLP010000009.1:0-2518 GCA_036563855.1 Steroidobacteraceae bacterium
CTCGACAACAATTTGATCAGATAAGGCGCTTGGACATCGAAATCCGAGGCATTGCCCGTGCGGCCGGTCGCGACATCGAAATCTTCGCCGTCGCGAGCTTGGACGAAAGCTTGTGCGCGAATCGCGAGCGGCAAGGATTTCGGCAGAGCGAGCTGCGTATCGCCCAGATCCATCATCGTGTCCCGCCATTGCGGCATTCGGTAATTCGCGCCGGCAAAAAACTCTCCATACGCGTTCAGCTTGGGGAAGGCGTCATGACACAGCATGCAGCTGACGTTGTATTGCCGTGCGAACGCAGGCATCGCCTCAGCCCGTTCGGGCAGAAATTGGACGGCGAGAATTAGAAGAGCGGAAACAATAGCGATCCGCATGAGCCTTCTCCTTCGATTTCGGGCGCCCGAAGTTGAAGGCAGGCAGGATCCGATTGCACTGAGGAGATTCCCTCAGGCCGTAGTGGACGGGCGAAATCGCGCTGCATCAATCGGCAATGACGGTCGAGAGTTGACAGCTGGAAGCCGCGCAGCCGCAGTCGACGCCTTCGCCTCAACCATCAACCTGCGACTGCGCCGCAGGAGATGTTTCGTTGTCGACAGTATCGCGAACGATGCCCGCTCTCCTCAGGAGAGGTTAGGGGTGAGAGCACTCTTGCCTAATTCTCAACTGTCAATTCTCAATTCAACCGCCAACTTCCTATCGTGTCCATACAAATCCTCCGCAAACAACACGCCTTGTGTTTCTGTAGCAGCCGCCGTCCCGTAGAACATCATCACCGTCAGCGGCTCGACGAGATCGACACGAAACGTTTTCGTGCCGCACATCGCTTCCTCGATCCGCGCCGCATCCCACGTCTCGCGTGCGTTCTTCAAGACGTACTCGGCCAGTCGTGCCGGATCGCTCACGCGCACGCACCCGTGACTGAAAGCGCGCCGAGCGCGATCGAACAGTTGCGTGGCTGGCGTTGCATGCAAATACACGTTGTACGGATTGGGGAGCATGAACTTCACTGGTCCGAGCGCATTGATCGGCCCGGGTCGTTGTCGCAGCCGCAGCTGACCTGCGGCGAGCTGCTCGATCGCTTCGGGTGTCGCAGGGACGACGGGACTGTCGTCGCGCGGACCGCGCACGATCTCCATGTGGTTCCGCTCGAGATACTTCGGATCTTTACGGATCAGGGGCAACAGCTCCCGAAGCACGATGCTGCGCGGAATGTCCCAGTACGGTTGGAAGACGACGTGCGTCATCTGTGCAGTGAAGATCGGTGTGCGCATGCGCGGGACGGCCTGACCGACCACGACGCGCATCTCGATCGTTTCATCGCCTTCCTTGCGCGGCAACGCGTACAGCATGAAGTGCGGAATATTCACGACGATATCCGGCCGCGCCATGACAGATGTCCAGCGCCAGCGCTCGAGGGTGAGCTCGATTTGGCGGATGCGCTCGGCAATAGGTGTGCTCAATGCCGCGTGCGTGCGCGGGCCCAAGATGCCATCCACCTCCAGGCCATGGCGGGCCTGGAATCTCTTGAGCGCCGCAGTTAGCTCCTCGTCCATCACCTGCGTATCGTTCTTTCCTGTCGAAGCTGCAGGACGGTAATCGCCGAGCGCATACAACAGCTCGCGCAGTAGCGGAGCTTCGGGATATGCGTCTCCGGGTCGCACCGACCGCTTCGGCGACGGGAGTTTGGGCAGCGGGGTGTCAGCAAGCTTGCGATAGCCGGCAAGCGCCTGTTTCAACAGCCGATAGGGCCGAGCGCGCGGCTCTCGATCAGCGATCGCTTGTCGCACGTCGGCGGCCGATGCGATCTCGCGTGCAAGGGCCTTCGGGTCCGGCTGCTTCGCAACGGGCAGATCGAAGCCCAGCGAACGGGGCGACACACGCCCGAATTGCACGTGCGAAAGAAACTTTCCGACGCTGGATGTTAGTGCATCGTCGAATCGCGCGCGCAGCGCCGCCTCGGTATCCGGCGCGATTGCACGGCGCACCTGTTCGTCCGTGAACGGGAGTGCGTAGTCGCGGGAGCGCAGGCCGTAATCTTCCGCTGCGCTCAACACCTCGAGCATAACGCGCGCCTGAGATGTGAGCCGGCCGTCTCTGAACCACGACAGCTCACCGGAATCCGCCCCGGCGCCCGATGTTCCGAGCAAGAACAGCAGCGAGGCCGTAAGGACATCTCGCAATAGCAAGCGAGCCGGTCGTGCGGGCACGCTGCGAGTCGGCAAGGAGGAGCGCATGAGCGCAAGCTTATCGGGCGGCTGCTTGCACGGGAATCGCTTGCAACCGACGGGAGCATCTCCCGCGAAAAATATTCAAATCCTTGCCGCAGGTGAGCAGACTTCATCCGCATGCGGTCCGAGCTCGCTTTCATGAGACTCGAACACGACCCGCAGGCCGATCGAGACGCACTGCGGATCGAACGTCACGTTGTGACGGTTGAAGAACACGATGTCTCCGTCGTCCGATTCGATGATGCCGACGCCTGCTTCGGCGTCGAAGTCGCTGATCGTGCCCTGCATCATGA
>DATCLP010000010.1:0-4612 GCA_036563855.1 Steroidobacteraceae bacterium
AGTGAGCACTCGGCTCGTTGACAGGGCTCTTTTCACGGTCGTCTCTCCTACGGAAGAAATGTGGTTCTTGGTGCTTGCGGGTGGTGGAATTCAAACTGCGTCGACACCGGTCTCCCCTGTGCGAATCCGCACTGCTTGCTCGAGATCGATGACGAAGATCTTTCCGTCACCGATCTTTCCGGTGCGTGCCACGTTCGTGATCGCTTCGATGACTTGCTCGGCAATCGAGTCGTCCACCGCCAGCTCGACTTTCGTCTTCGGCAGGAAGTCGACGCGGTACTCGGCGCCGCGATAGAGCTCCGTGTGTCCGCGCTGCCGGCCGAATCCTTGAACCTCGGTGACGGTGATGCCTTGTACGCCGATATCCGCGACGGCCTGACGGACGTCATCGAGCTTGAACGGCTTGATGATCGCGGTGATCAGCTTCATGGCATTGCGACTCCGAACATCGTGAACGCGGGCCGATCTAGTTCTGCGAGATCGTCGAGCATCGGTCCGCGCCGGGTCGGAAATGCATCTTCTGTGCCACGCACTAATGCGTTGCGTGGCGTGCGGTCGCGGCTGGAAACGCACCGTTTTCGCACTGAGGTGGTGCGCTCGTTCGGTGTGCTTGCGTCAATCGGGAGCAGAGGGGGCAGGCAGCAACCGCAATCGAGCAATTCGCGCGGCCGCAGCGGCGCAAACGAGTGCAGCGCCGCCGCGCGGGGAGCACGGCTTGCCAGCTCGAAGTGCGGACTCTAGAGTCGTTTCGATTTCATACGACGAGATCTTCCATGGACCCGCGATTCATCGACGATTTGGCCCGCAAGCTTTCGGCAGCAGTTCCGCAGGGGCTGATCGAAATGCGGCGCGACCTCGAGGAGAACTTCAAGGCCGTGCTGCAGTCGGCGCTCGCGCGGATGGATCTGGTCACGCGTCAGGAATTCGATGTCCAAGCCGGCGTGCTGCGCCGAACCCGCGAGAAGCTCGAGGCGCTGGAGGCGAAGGTTGCAGCGCTCGAAGCAGAAGCGGGAAAGTCACCGACGCCGCCGCCCAATTGAGTGACGCGCACGCGACTCGCGTAGACTGATTGGCGCAGGAAGCGCGCGGCAGGGAATACTCCCTCGCAGTGGAACAAACATAAGGAGAGACCAAGGATGGCCATGGCAGCGGTATGGAGCCGTGCGCAGCACGGCATGAACGCTCCCCTCGTGAACGTCGAAGCCGATATCGGGGGCGGCGTGTCCGCGTTCACGATCGTCGGTTTGCCCGAAGCCGTCGTGAAGGAAAGCAAGGACCGCGTGCGCGCGGCGATCCGCAACAGCGGTTATGAGTTTCCCAACGGGCGGATCACCGTCAATCTCTCTCCTGCAGACTTGCCGAAGGAG
The DNA here is from genome assembly GCA_036563855.1 of Steroidobacteraceae bacterium. GTDB lineage: Bacteria > Pseudomonadota > Gammaproteobacteria > Steroidobacterales > Steroidobacteraceae > Steroidobacter. Next base: position 1,368 of record DATCLP010000010.1, read on the forward strand.
GGTGGGCGCTTCGATCTGCCGATTGCCATTGCGATTCTGCTGGCATCAGAACAGCTACCAGGCAAGCTGGAGCGCTGCGAGCTGTACGGCGAGCTGTCGCTGAGCGGAGAGATTCGCCCGATGCGTGGCATGTTGCCGGTCGCAATCGCTGCGCAGAGGGCAGGCCATTCGATCGTGGTTCCACCCGCCAATGCCGAAGAAGCCCGGCTCGTAGCGAACTGTCCTGTTGCGGTCGCGGAACATTTGCTCCACGTCACAGGGCACATCAGCGGCGCGCGTCGTATTCCTTTCGTTTGCGGATCGGCGCCGACGGTCGTTCCGCAAGAGCTGCCCGACTTGAATGAAGTGCGAGGTCAGAGCCACGCCAAGCGCGCGCTCGAAATCGCTGCGGCCGGCAGACACAGTCTCTTGCTCGTCGGCCCGCCGGGAACCGGCAAGAGCATGCTGGCGCAGCGTTTACCGAGCTTGTTGCCGCCGATGAGCGAGGACGAAGCGCTCGAATGCGCTGCGGTGCGCAGCATCGCGGGTGCGCGCATCGATGTGTCGCAGTGGCGAGTGCGACCGTTTCGCGCTCCGCATCACACGGCTTCGGCAACGGCGCTCGTCGGCGGCGGATCGGTGCCTCGTCCAGGCGAAATCTCACTCGCCCACAACGGCGTTCTGTTTCTCGATGAATTGCCGGAATTCGATCGGCGAGTCTTGGAAGTGCTGCGAGAGCCGCTCGAGACCGGCGCAATCGTCATCTCCCGAGCTGCACGGCAAGCAGAATTTCCCGCGGCGTTCCAATTGATCGCCGCGATGAATCCATGTCCCTGCGGATATCTTGGAGATCCGAGCGGACGCTGTCGTTGCGCTGCGGAGAGCATCCAGCGCTATCGAGCGCGCATTTCCGGGCCGCTGCTCGATCGCATCGACATGCAAATAGAGATGCCGCGAGTATCCACGGAGGCGCTGAAGACGCCGACAGGTCGCATCGAATCGAGCGCGACGGTTGCAGCGCGCGTTGCCGCAGCACGGCGCATTCAGATCGAGCGCCAAGGCACGCTCAATGCGTGTCTGACTGCGCGCCAGATCGAGCTGTACTGCCGGTTGGATGCTTCGGCGAACGCGTTGCTCGAACGCGGCGTGGCAGCACTCGGGTTATCCGCTCGCGCGCATCACAGAATTCTGAAGCTTGCGCGCACGATCGCCGATCTCGCGGGCGCACGCGAAATCGCCGCGGAACACATCAGCGAAGCGATGGGATTGCGGCGCTTCGATCGGGCGCGCGCCGCAACGCCGGGAGGCAGCCCGCCGATCGGCATCGCGGCGGGCGCAAAACCGATGTGAGTTACTTCGAGGCAGCCACCATGTAGTCGACGGCGTTCGTCACCGACTTGTCGGAGAGATCGGTGCGGCCGCCCTTGGCGGGCATGAAGCCTGCCGAGCCCTGGTAGCCCTTGATCGCGTGCTCGTACAGCGTCTGGATGCCCTGTGCGATGCGCGGCGCCCAAGCGGCCTTATCGCCATGCTTCGGCGCCCCAGCAATACCTGCGCCGTGGCAGGCGACGCAGGCCACGTTGTAGACCTCTTCGCCGCTGAGATCGGGCTTCGCCGCGGCCGGTGTTTCGACCGGCTTCGGAGCCAGCGCCGAGTTGTCCTGGCCTGCGATGGCGACCTTCGCCACCGGAGCAATGCGCTCCTCGATCGCTGCGCGGATGGCTGGATCCGTCATTACCTGCTGCTCTTGCGTGCCCGAAGCGACCACGCGGGACAGCACGTACAGGCCTGCCGCGATAAAAATCAGAACGCCCAGTACGAGCATGAACGTGTCGAAGAATTTTCTATCGTGCTCAGCAGTCACAGCGGCTCCAGTTCGGAAACGGGGTCCAAAATAGGCGCGCAAGTATAGCGGCGGGAATGCAGCCGGTCAGCCGCGCGGCAGCCGATTCGCCGATTCTGCAGGCCGCCCAAGGCACTGATTTTCGGCCGAACCGTACTAAGTAAGACCGAGCACCGCAAAGACGCGCCGGCGCTGGTTGCGGGGTTACCTGCGGGCGCGCAATGTTTTGAGGCAGGCTCTAGCCGAGGTGGATCGGATGGGGGCTCTTGCTTAAGATCGCGGCTCCCCATGCGCCCGTAGCTCCGTTGGGTGAGCGCGGGTGCCATCTCCGAAAACCCTTCACACCGCGCCCGTAGCTCAGTTGGATAGAGTGTCGGTCTCCGAAGCCGAAGGTCGCCAGTTCGAATCTGGCCGGGCGCGCCATCTTCTCAAGGCTGAAGACTGAAGGCTGAAGGTTTTTCAGCCTTGGCGGCGCTCGAGTTCTGGCGAGGCGGCATCGATCGACCGCCGCTCATGCACGCCAAAGTGCTGACCTCGATCTGCGCGATCGATTCGGCGTGGTACTTGGCGAGAGCGATCGGATTGGTCGTGCTGGGCATCGACCATCCTGTTTTCCTGACGATTCTCGGTCCGGCCAATTCCGCCATCCTTCTGACGCTCATGATCGTCGTGGCCAGCCTCAGTCTTTCCTCGATCGCCAAGGAGCGCGCACTTCGCACTGCTCATCGACTGGCTACCGGGGAGTGGCTCCGCATCTCGAGCGCTGGCCGCAACTCACAATAGGAGCTGTAGACCGTAGGCTGTAGGCTGCAGGAAAGACGCGCGTTTGTTCGTGCGTTAGGCTCTTACTGTCGCGTGTAGCCCATAGCCCGTAGCCCGATATGTCCTCACTATCCGGCCGCACGATTGCCGTCCCCGAAACGCGCGAGCTCGATTTGTTTGCCGCGATGTTGGAGCGACGCGGTGCGCGGGTCCTGCGCTGTCCGCTCGTCGCTATCCGGGATGCGCCCGATCCACGTCCAGTGCTGGAATGGATTCGGCGTTTCAACGCCGGCAGTTTCGACGACTTGATTCTCCTGACAGGCGAGGGCTTGCGGCGGCTCCTGTCGTGCATCGATCGGCACGAGCCGCAGCTCCGCGACGGCTTCGTTCTCGAGCTGGCGCGCATCCGCAAAATTACTCGCGGGCCGAAGCCGGCCAGAGTGCTCCGCGAGCTGGGGTTGAAGCCGGATATTGCCGCCGAAGAGCCGACCACCGCGGGGATCATTGCGACGTTGCGCGCAGAGGATCTCGCGGGTCGGCGTATTGCGGTCCAACTCTACGGATCCGAACCGAACGCGCCGCTCATCGATTTCTTGCGCAAAGCCGGTGCGCGCGTCACGACGGTTGCTCCGTACGTCTATGCAGACGCGGCAGATGACGC
>DATCLP010000011.1:0-5141 GCA_036563855.1 Steroidobacteraceae bacterium
GCTGCACGAATATGTTGCGGCTTGGAATTCCCTTCAAAGCCGACGGCCACCATTCGCGGTGCTGCTCGGCCACGATGGCGCAAATTCGTTCGCGTTCGACGGCGCCGGCCGCGCGTTCGATCGCGTCCTCGAGCAACGTACGTCCTCCATGAAGCGAACAGAACTGTTTTGGAACGGGCGTGCCGCATGGACGCGTGGTCAACGCACGCAGGCGCGTTCCGTCTCCTCCCGCCAAGACGATACACCACACGTTGTTGCTGCCGCTGACCATGCTCATGCTCCTGGCGTTCTAGACGATCTGAAAGCGAAATAGGAAACGCCGCAACCGATTCCGAGGCGATGCGGACCGCGCTCACTTTGATATTCGCGTTGCCGGATCGCGCGTTCGCTACGAATGTTCACAAGGCGCAAGAGGTTCCACTGCGCGTGCGAACGCGCAAAACCTTTCATGGACCGTAACAAAGAGGTAACGAGCCACGACGAGCAGGCGAATCCGCACACTGCACCCGCTTGCCTGCAGGAACTTTCTCGGACGCCGTGTGCTTGCATAGCGAGCCCTCATTCTTGGAAGCGCACATCCATGGCCACTCGTCGACGTCCAGATTCGAACCGTGGAACGCCTCGCGGCGCCACTGACGAAAAGATCACCACCGCGCCTGACAGCGCATCTGCAAGCGAGCGCCGCCGCAGCGATGACCTGCAGGCGAACCCGAAAGAAAAGGCGTTCGAGGATTCGTCAACGCGAACGCGCGATCAGGGTGGACTCCCGAACGCGACGATCGTCGACGAGCACATATTCCACGAAGAGCGCGAGCTGCGCATTGCGGAGCTTGCATATTCAAAAGCGCAACAGCGTGGCTTTGCACCGGGTCGCGAGCTCGACGACTGGCTGGAAGCGGAACGTGAAATCGACGCGTCATTCGCTCGCGCAGAACATCGGCCAGCCGCGCACTGACCGCGACAGGTCCGGGTTTCATGGCGTCCGAAGCGCAAGCGAGCTGCGCTGAGATCCAGTCTAAGGTCGTCGGCACGCCTGCGCGCTGGGCGCATCGCGACGCTTTCTTAGGCGCTCTTCATCACGGGGGGGTCACGCGATTTCGCGTATGGGCGCCCGAGGCGACGTGCGTCGAAGTGCACGTGAAGCATCCGGACGAGTCGACGCTCGAATTGCGCGCGGCCGAGGATGGGTACTTCGTCGGGGACTCCGAGTCGATCGGCGCGGGCGCTCTTTATAAGTATTCCGTCGACAAGCAGGGAACTTGGCCGGACCCTTGCTCACGGTATCAACCGTTCGGCCCGCACGGCCCCTCGGCAGTAATCGACGCAACCCGATACCGCTGGCAGCACTCGCACTGGAAAGGCGCGCGGCTCGAGCATCAAGTGATCTACGAGATGCACGTCGGCGCTTTCACACGGGAGGGTACCTTCGATGCCGCCGGCGAACGGCTCGAGTGCCTGCGCGATCTAGGAATCACGATGATCGAGCTGCTGCCGGTCGCGGAATGTCCGGGCCGCTGGAACTGGGGCTATGACGGCGTGCAAATCTTCGCGCCCTTCCACGAGTACGGCGATCCCGACGCGTTCCGGCGATTCGTCGACCGCGCCCACGGTCTCGGGCTCGCCGTCGTCCTCGACGTCGTCTACAACCACGTCGGTCCCGACGGCAATTATCTGAAGCACTACAGCCCGCATTACTTCAGCCGCAAGCATCTGACGGAGTGGGGCGAAGCGTTCAATTTCGACGGTGAGCATTGCTTCGGCGCCCGAGATTTCGTCATCAACAACGCCAAGTACTGGCTACGCGAGTTTCGGCTCGACGGCTTCCGGCTCGACGCCACGCAGTCGATCTTGGACACGAGCGAGCCCCACATCCTCGCGCAGCTCGTGACCGAATGCCGGGAAATGGCAGAACGGGACATCGTCTTTATTGCCGAGAACGAGCCGCAGCGAGGCGAACACCTGTTGCCCCCCGACGAAGGAGGGTTCGGCCTCGACGGTATGTGGAACGACGATTTCCATCACGCGATGCGCGTTGCGCTGTCGGGATGCCGGGACGGCTACTTCCTCGACTACACCGGATGCTCGCAAGAGCTGCTGTCAGCGCTAAAACATGGGTTTCTTTATCAAGGTCAGCACTACGCGTGGCAGCACAAACCGCGCGGATCGCCCTTGCGCGGTGCACCGCGGCACGCCTGCGTGCATTTCCTGCAGAACCACGATCAGGTCGCGAACACCGGCCTAGGCGATCGCCTGCACACATTCGTGAGCCTGCGCCGCTACCGAGCAGCGACTGCGGTGCTCTTGCTCGGACCGCAGACGCCGCTCTTGTTCATGGGTCAGGAGTTTCTCGCTTCGAACCGGTTCATGTTCTTCGCCGATCACGAACCGCCGTTGTGCGATACGGTGCATCAGGGGCGGCGCGAGTTTCTCCAACAGTTCGAGTCGTATGCGACTCCGGAAATCCAGGCGGCTATTCCCGATCCCGCGGACGAGCGCACATTCATGCAGAGCAAGCTCGATTGGGACGAGCGGAGCCGCAACACCGCAGCCCTGGCGCTTCACGAGGACTTGCTGCGTCTGCGACGCGGAGACCCAGTCCTCTCGCAATCGACGGGTGTCGACATCGACGGTGCGACACTCGGCCCGTCGGCGTTTCTCCTGCGCTGGTTCGACTCGAATCAGAACGATCGCCTGCTCGTCGTCAACTTCGGGCATGAGCTGCATCTCGATCCTGCCCCCGAACCCTTGCTTGCGCCGCCGCGTGACCAGCAATGGGCGCTGCTTTGGACGAGCGAAGACCTCCGCTATGGGGGACTCGGCGTCATCGAGCCCGTGTCCGCTGATGGACGCTGGCGAATTCCGACCGAATGCGCCGTTCTGTTGCAAAGCCTTTGAATTCATCGCGCGATGTCGAGGCCGACCTTGAAAGGACGTGAGATCGTCATTCCGTGGGACACGGGAGGTGATCCGTGCTTCTTGCGCGACCGCGAGTGGCTCGTTACGAACGGGCTCGGCGGCTACGCCTCCGGCACGTTGGCCGGCATGCCGTCGCGCAAGTATCACGGCCTGTTCGTTCCGAACCTGACCGATCCGAAGGGTCGGCACATCATGATTTCCCGCTGCGACGAATTCGTCACCGTCGGCGGCATGCGCGTGCATCTGGGCGGCGCCGAGTTCGCCAACAATCAGGTCGTCGGCGAATCGCACCGTTATCTCAAGGAGTTTCGGCTGAGCTGCCGCATCCCTGTCTGGCGATTCGAGCTCGGTAACAGTGTCATCGAGAAATCGATCGTCATGCCGCACAACCAGAATACGGTGTGCGTGCGCTATCGGCTGTTGAGTGGGGAGCCCGTCGAGCTGCACGTCCGACCATTCACTTCATTTCGACGTCACGACGAGCAGCCTGAACAGGAGCTCCGCTCGGCATTCACACTGACGGTCACCGAAGACCGGTACGAGGTACACCTGCCCGACAGCCCGCTCGTGCTGCGCATGGCCATGCAGCCCGGGCCGGCTGCGTTCGTCACCGAAGCGCAGTCCGAGATCGACTTCTTCTACCGCATCGAGTACGACCGCGGCGATCCGGCGCTCGAGAGCGCGTTCAGCCCGGGTTATTTCACTGCGCTGCTGACGACCGAGCAGCCTGTCGTCTTCATCGCGTCGACACAGAGCTGGGCATCGCTCGAATTCGATGCCGCGGCCGTGTTCGAAGCCGAGATCAAACGCTGCGATACCCTGGTTTCGCTCTCCCCCGCGCTCGCGCACGACCCATTCGCGCGACAACTTGCGCTCGCGGCCGACCAGTTCATCGTGCTACCGGGCAGCCGTTTCGAGGAAACGGTCATAGCGCAGGCGGAAGGCAGCGACCTGCGCACGGTGATCGCCGGCTATCACTGGTTCGGCGATTGGGGCCGCGACACCATGATCAGCCTTGAAGGTCTTACCTTGTGCACGGGCCGATTCCGGGAAGCCGGCGCGATTCTGCGTACGTTCTCCCACTACGTGCGCGACGGTCTGCTGCCGAATCTGTTTCCCGAGGGCGAACGTCAAGCGCTGTATCACACGGTCGATGCGACTCTGTGGTATTTCCACGCGATCTCGCGCTACGTCGAGGCTACGGGCGACCGCACGATCCTCGTCCAGCTCTTTCCGATCCTGCGCGAGATCGTCGAGCAGCATTTCGCCGGCACGCATTACAACATCCATGTCGACCCGAAGGATGGCCTCATCTCGGCCGGCGCCGAGGGCTATCAACTCACGTGGATGGACGCGAAGGTCGACGGCTGGGTCGTCACGCCGCGCCGCGGTAAGCCGGTCGAAATCCAGGCGCTCTGGTACAACGCGTTGAATCTGATGAGCGGCTGGGCCAAGGAGCTCGGTCAACCGAGCGCAATTTTCCAAGACGCTGCAGCCACGGTGCGCGAAAGCTTCAACCTGCGGTACTGGAATGCCGAACGCGGCTGCCTGTTCGATGTCGTCGACGGACCGGACGGCGACGACCCCAACGTGCGCCCCAATCAGATCTTCGCGATCTCCCTGCCCTACCCCGTACTCGAACAACGCCGCTGGTCCGACGTCGTGGCCGTCGTCCGCGAGCAGCTCGCAACTCCGTACGGCTTACGCACCCTGAGCTCCGACCACCCGGATTACAAATCTCACTATCGCGGCAGCCTTCGCGAGCGCGATGCCGCCTACCATCAGGGCACCGTATGGCCGTGGCTGATCGGCCACTTCATCGACGCCACGCTCAAGATCGACCCGGACCGCGCCCGTGCCCGCGAGCTGCTGTGCGCCTTCGAGGAGCATTTGTTCGAGGCCGGCATTGGCACGATCAGCGAAATCTTCGACGCGGAGCCTCCCTTCCGTCCCGGCGGCTGCATCGCGCAGGCCTGGAGCGTGGCCGAGGTGCTGCGGGCCTGGCTCAGGACCCAACATCGCGAAACGCCCAAGCCGCAGAGCCGACGGGCATCGTAGCGACACACTTCTCTGTTGCGGTGATTCGTCAATCGTGAACGCGCTGCGCTTGCGGACCGCCGCCGCGCCGCATAGGGAACCGCTCGTGCGTGCGGTTCATTGTTCGTCGCTGCCAGCCAATCACTATTACAGGAGCTAGTCATGGCAAGAGCGACCCCCAATGCGGC
>DATCLP010000012.1:0-4977 GCA_036563855.1 Steroidobacteraceae bacterium
GAGCACGGCTTTTTTACCGAATCGTTCATCGATGAATTGGCGCATGCGGCGAACGAGGATCCGCTGACGTTTCGCTTGAAGCTTCTCGAGAATCCGAGGCACCGCCGCGTACTCGAGCGTGTCGCGGAGATGGCAGAGTGGGGCAAGCCGCTCGAGCCGGGCTTCGGACGCGGCATTGCCGTCGTCGAGTCGTTCGGCAGCGTTGTCGCGCAGGTCGCCGAAGTTTCCGTTCGGGACAAGATCATCAAGGTCGAGCGCGTGTTCGCGGCCGTCGATTGCGGTGAGGTGATTCACCCGGATACGGCTGCCGCGCAAATCGAAGGCGGCATCGTGTTCGGACTGTCGGCCGCCTTGTTCGACGCGATCACGATTCGCGACGGCGCAGTCGAGCAATCGAATTTCTTCGACTACCGCTTGCCGAAGCTCGCGGACGCGCCGCGGACCGTCGTCGAGTTCGTGAGGTCGGATGCGCCGATGGGCGGCTTGGGCGAGCCTGGCGTTCCGCCCGTTGCTCCAGCGGTTGCAAATGCCGTGTTCGCTGCGACCGGCGTTCGTTTGCGCGAGCTACCGCTGCGTTTGCCGAGTTAGCTTGCGTTGGCCTCCGCCCTTGCCGAGAACGATCCGCCGGAGCGTCCTGCAAGCACGGCTTGAATCTCGCTGATGATCGAAAGCGCGATCGTCTCGGGCGTCGTCGCGCCCAGGTCCAAGCCGATTGGGCCGTGCAGCCGACCTTTCAGCAATTCTGCGCTGGCGCCGATGTCCGACATGAGTCGAGCACGACGCGGCGCAGGCCCCAACAACCCGATGTAAGGAATCGGAGTCTTGGCAAGCGCCGCCAAGTACGCAGCGTCAGAGGTCAGATGGTGGCTCATGACGACCGCTGCATCGAATCGCGATCGCTCGAGCACACTGCCGATTTCGGTGACCGGCTGGGCCAGAACGCGTTTCGCGCGCGGGAAACGCGTTGCATCGGCGTACGCTGGACGATGATCGACGACGTGCACGTGCCAATCGAGCAAAGAGGCCATCTCGACGACGGGCATCACGTCCGGTCCGGCGCCTAGCACGAGCAATTGAACAGGAAGAGCGATCGACACGACGAGAAATTTCGCGCCCTCGCATTCTATGAGTTTTCCTTCGTTGCTCTGGACGCGATGCCTCGCCTCGCGGGCGCGCAGCGCTTCGGCGACTTCGGATGGAACATTCGTATCGGTATCGAGAAAAGCCTGCCCGAGCGCAAAGGTCGGATTGTTGGATTCGACGACCAGAGCGAAGCGCGCGGGACGATTCTCGCGCCTCGCTTGCTCGACGTGCGCAAACGGCTGATAGCCGTTTGCCGTATCGATGCGCGTGAGCACGATGCGCATTGCGCCCTCGCACCCGAGCCCGATCCCCCAGAGGATGTCGTCGGAGCTGCGGGTGTCGTACTCGACCGCGAGCGCGTCGCCGGTTTCGAGCACGCGTCGTGCACGCTCCATCAAGTCCGCTTCCAAGCAACCGCCGCTCAGCAGGCCTGCAGCACTGCCGTCGCCTGCAATGAGCATCTGCGCGCCGGCTTTGCGGTAAGTGGAACCTACCGTTTCCGCGATCGTTGCGAGCACGAGCGGCTTGCTGATCGCGCGATGGCGTTCGAAAAAGTGACTGAGCGTCTCTCCGCTATGGTTCATACTCGGTCGGCGCGCGGGGAAGTTCGAGGGACGATTGTCCCAGCTTTGGCGCGCCGCGGCGATCCCTCCTGGGACTTGCCGATTCCCATTACGTGTTGGCTCTCGGAGGGGACATGAGCGTTGAAGGCAAGTGGAACGTGACGATGGACACTCCCCTCGGGACGCTGAGGTTCGCCTGGGAGTTCACGAATGCGAACGGTCAGTGGGAGGGCAGGATGCTAGGGCAGGGCCCGATCTCCGATTCGCAGTTGCATGACATTCGTGTGAGCGGCGACTCGGTCTCGTTCAAGACGACGACAACAAGCCCGATGGGTCCCATCGATCTAACGTTCGAAGGCAACATTGCCGACGGCCGGCTGAGCGGCCGCTGCAAGACTAGATTCGGGGATAACGATTTTTCGGCGGTTAGGGGTGCGTGAGCAGACCCTTCGGCAGCGCGTTTTCGCGCACTTCTGCCCCGCGGGCTCCAGGCGCTCGAGCCCTATCTCAAGACGTCATGAGCGGCCGCAGGTCGCGTTTTGAGGAGCGCACTAGCTTTTTTCCATACCCGTTCTTCGATTAGGCGAATACAATTGCGCGCCGCAAAACTCGCGAGAGACAGCGAGACATATTTCATAAGGTACCTCCGCATATGGCAGCACAACCCCAAACCGAGACTCCGGCACTCGAGACATTCCGACGCGAGGTGCGCGCCTGGCTCGAAGCCAACTGCCCGTCCGAAATGCGCCAGCCCGTGATCGACGATTCGGATGTTTGCTGGGGCGGCCGCAACTGGAAGTTCAAGAACGAAGCCCAGAAGGTGTGGCTCGAGAGAATGGCCGAGCGGGGGTGGACGGTACCCGAGTGGCCGAAGGAATACGGCGGCGGTGGGCTCTCCAAAGAAGAGGCTCGTGTCCTGCGCGAGGAAATGGCTGCGCTCGGCTGCCGTCCTCCGCTGACCTCATTCGGCATCTCGATGCTCGGTCCTGCGCTGCTCAAGTACGGCAACGAGGCCCAGAAGCGCGAGCATCTTCCCAAGATCGCTCGAGGCGAAATCCGTTGGTGCCAGGGGTATTCGGAACCGGGTGCCGGCTCCGACCTTGCCTCGCTCAAGACACGCGCCGAGGACAAGGGCGATCACTTCTTGGTCAACGGCTCGAAGATCTGGACGAGCTACGGCGACAAGGCCGATTGGATCTTCTGTCTCGTGCGCACGGACTTCACCGCCAAGAAGCAGGAAGGCATCAGTTTCCTACTGTTCGACATGACGACGCCAGGAGTCTCCACGCGCCCGATCCGTCTCATCTCGGGTTATTCGCCGTTCACTCAAACGTTCTTCGACAACGTGAAAGTGCCGAAGGAGAACTTGGTCGGCGAAATCAACAAGGGCTGGACGATCGCGAAATACCTGCTCACTCACGAGCGCAACATGATCGGCGGCATGGGTCTGGGTCTGCGCGTCGGCGGAACGATGACCGTCGGGCAGCTCGCGGCGAAGAATCTCGGCCTTGTCGACGACAAGCTGGCCGAGAGCGCGCTGCGCACCGAGATCGCACGGTTCGAAATGGATGCGCAGGCATTCGCGCTGACGATGACCCGAATCCAGGACGAAGCGAAAGCCGGAAACGAAACGGGCGCGATGTCGTCGATGCTCAAGTATTACGGCACCGAGCTCAACAAGCGTCGGGCCGAGCTGATGATGACCGTCTCCGGGGCCGAGAGTCTGAAGTTCAGCGACACGCCGAGCGAGGGGGACCTCGCGCCCATATGGCTGCGTACGCGGGCGAATTCCATTGAAGGCGGCACGTCGGAAATTCAGCTCAACATCATCGCCAAGAACGTGCTGCGTCTGCCCAGCCGCTGATACGGTTCCAGAAGGTTTACAGCTATGACATTGGTTTTGAACGAAGATCAATTGATGTTCCGCGACGCTGCGAAGCGGTTCGCCGCGGAGCGGGCACCCATTTCGCAGCTGCGGCAGCTTCGCGACAGCCACGATCCTGTCGGGTTCAAACGCGACGTTTGGAAGGAAATGGCGGAAATGGGCTGGGCGGGCGTGCTCATTCCGGAGGAGTTCGGCGGGGTCGGCTTCGGGTTCGTGGGCGCCGGACTGATTGCCGAGGAGATCGGCCGCAATCTGAGCGCAACGCCGTTTCTGTCGACCGCGATTCTCGGCGCCACAGCGCTTCTGAAGGGCGGTACGTCCTCGCACAAAGAGACTCTGCTCCCGGGCATCGCGTCCGGCGAAACGATCTTTGCGCTTGCCACGGACGAGCGCTCGCGACATGCGCCGTTTTCGATCGCAACGCGGGCGACGGGCAGTGCGGGCAACTACAAATTGAACGGTCGCAAGCTGCACGTGCTCGATGGGCACGTTGCCGATTGGTTGATCGTCTCGGCGCGCACGTCGGGCGACGCGGATGGACGCGACGGTATCAGCCTGTTCTTGTTAAATGCGAAGACGCCGGGCGTCACGATCACGCGCATGCCGAGCGTGGACAGCCGCAATACGGCATATGTCGAATTGCGGGATGTCTCGGTCTCGGCCGAAGACATGCTCGGTTCGCCCGACAAGGGAGCCGGCATCCTCGAGGCTGTGCTCGATGCGGGCCGAGCCGTGCTCGCCGCAGAGTTGCTCGGCGTGGCGTCGGAAGCCTTCGAGCGCACGCTCGCTTATTTGCGCGAGCGCGAGCAGTTCGGAGTGAAGATCGGCAGTTTCCAAGCACTCCAGCATCGTGCCGCGCACTTGTTCTGCGAAATCGAGTTGTTGCGCTCCGTGAGCTTGCGCGCCTTGCAAGCGCTCGATGCGCAAGAATCGAATGCATCGATGCTCGTATGTTTGGCAAAGGCGCGCGCCAGCGAAATTGCACGCCTGGCGACGAACGAGGCCGTGCAGATGCACGGCGGCATCGGCATGACCGACGAGTTCGATATCGGTTTCTTCATGAAACGTGCGCGCGCGGCTGCGGAGACATTCGGCGACGCCTTCTTTCATACCGACCGCTACGCGCAGATGTCGGGATACTGAGCGCAGGGGCGTGCTGCCCTGCGCAGACTGTAGCCTGTAGACCGTAGGCTGTAGTACGGCGTCATCGCGCCGACTGCAAGTCGAAAGCGCTGCCTGTACGTGTCTTCATGGCTGCAGCCTCGGCCGCGAGCCCCAGGCCTGTCAGCGTCTTGTCCCTCCGGCCACTGTTCGGAACCGCGCGCTTTCGTCGACCATTAATCCCGCCGAGTGGGCGAATCGCGGCAGATACCCATTTTTGATGCCGGGTGTCCGTGCTGTGATCCCGCACACGCCTCAGATGTACGCGACGGGTTACGGTGTCGT
>DATCLP010000013.1:0-5315 GCA_036563855.1 Steroidobacteraceae bacterium
GATCGACAGGCCGAGAAGAAGCGCCAGCCAGGTTGTGCGCGACGTGTTCATTCAGTCTTGCTGTGGCGAAGTGGGCGATACACATCGAGAACGCTTGCCGCTGCGTACGGTTTCGCGACGTTCGCGCTCGCGGCGAGCGATGCATGCGCGCAGAGCGGAGCTGTGCCTCCTCACTCGCACGCTCCGCTCTGCGACTTGATGTGCATGGACGCACGAATGCCGCGGAGTCAGGATGCGCAGGAGCCGCCTCCCACCCGGGAGAGGTCGGGGCGCGCATGCGCGCGACGACTAGCCAGCGCAGCCCAGAGCCCGAATTCTCAATTTTCAATTCTCCATTGGCCCATCGGGCCTTCAGATCGACTGTCCTCCCGACACCTCAATCCGCTGTGCGTTGATCCAGCGATTGTCCTCGGAGAGGAGCGAGGCAATCATCGGGCCGATGTCGTCTGGAACGCCGGGTCGGCCGAGTGCGGTCGCTTGAGCGATGTACCGATTCACTTCGGGATTATCGCGTACCAGACCGCCTCCGAAGTCGGTTTGAATGGCGCCGGGTGCGACCGTGTTGACGGCAATGCGGCGCGGGCCGAGCTCTTTCGCCATGTAGCGCGTCATGACCTCGATTGCGCCCTTCATCGAGGCATAGGCGATGCGGCCGGGATGAATGATGCGTGTGAGGCCGGATGAGATGTTCACGATCCGGCCGCCGTCCGCGATCAGCGGCAGGAGGTTCTTTCGAATTTCCCTCCGACTCCGACGCCGCTCTCGGTGCTCTATCCGAGCAACCGGCAACTTTCGCCGCGCGTGCGCGTGTTCATCGATTGGCTCGTCGAGACAGTTGGCGCAAAGCTAAGTGCGGGTCACGCAGCTCGATCGCGTTGATGAGCGGATGGCACTTGAACGAGTCTTCAAGCTGCCTTCGGTGCTTGCCTGGAAGCAATTCGACGATCTCACGCAGCTGTGACAGGGAGACTCACGAACGAAAACGCGTCGTCCGCTTTGCTGGAAATGTTTGCGCCGCGACTGAACGAATGAATACTATCCATTGCAAAGACCCCACAACGCACAACAGAGAGGGCGAGCAGATGACGTGCGAAGACGCGCCAGCACGCAAGACAATTGATCCCGCCGTTATCGATCGCCGCACGTTATTAAAAGCTGGTGTGGGGGCTGCCTTGTGGGTTGCTGCACCGGCATATGCTCAAACAGGAGGAGTGGTTGTCCAGACCCGTGCCGGCAAAGTGCGCGGAAGGATTGTTGAGGGAGTCAACGTATTTCAAGGGATTCCATACGGCGCGAGCACTGAGGGACGACGTTTCCAGCCTCCGCAGCCGCCCCGACCTTGGAGCGGCGTCCGCGACGCGTTGGATCTCGGCGATGAAGCTCCGCAGCCGATAACCGGGACATCGGCAGATGCCTCAGCGGATTCTTGGATGAATCCGCGACCGCAAAGCGAGAACTGTCTTGTCCTGAACGTCTATTCGCCTGGCGTGAATGATGGGCGCCGGCGGCCGGTGATGGTTTGGCTTCACGGCGGCGGCTTCAGCACCGGAAGCGGCGGCAGGCGCTACTCGGACGGAACGCGCTTGGCCAAGCGGGGCGACGTCGTCGTCGTGACGGTGAACCACCGGCTCAATGGATTCGGGTACCTGTATCTCGCCGATCTCATTCCGAGCCTGGCTGATTCCGGTAACGCCGGTAATCTCGACATGGTGCTTGCGTTGACCTGGGTACGCGACAACATCGCGCAGTTCGGCGGCGACCCGAACAACGTGACGATCTTCGGCCAATCGGGCGGCGGCGGGAAAGTTACGGCTTTGATGGCTATGCCCGCGGCGGCTGGCCTATTCCATAAGGCCATCGTGCAGAGCGGTTCCATTCTCGGCCTGCACGAGCCGGACGAAGCCCGGGAGAACCGGCGAAGGGTTTTCGAAGCGCTGAAGATCAGCCCTTCCGAAGCCGCCAAATTGACCACCATGCCCATGGAAATGCTGCAGAGGGCGATCGGAGAGTCGGGAGTGAACCTCAGGCCGGTGATCGACGGGCGATCGCTGCTTCGCCATCCCTTCGTTCCCGATGCGCCTGAACTGTCGAAGCACGTGCCCTTGATGGTGGGTACCGTGAAAGACGAGGTAACGCGGCTTACCGGAGCCAGAGATCCTTCGCTCTTCGATCTGACGTGGGACCAATTACCTGCGCGGCTGCGCGAATATCTTCCGGACTTGGATGTTCAGAAAATCATTGCGGAGCTGCGCAGAATCGAGCCGTATTCCAAACCCAGCGATATTTTCTTCACGGCGATCACCGAAGCAGGTTTTCGCCACAGCGCAATCTTGCAGGCCGAGCGCAAAGTGGCGCAGGGCGGCGCGCCGGCGTTCATGTACATCCTCACGTGGGAGACGCCGGTCGACGGCGGCAAATGGAAGAGCCCCCACTCCTTGGAGCATCCATTCGTGTTCGACAACGTTGCTGTGTCTGCGACGATGCTTGGTCCCGACCGCGAGTCGAATCCGCAGGTTGCAAAGCTGGTCGAGGCGATGAGCACGGCTTGGGTGAAGTTCGCACACACCGGCAATCCGGGTTGGGATCCTTATACCCTCGAGCGACGAACGACGATGGTCTTCGACGTTCCGTCTCGCGTGGTCGACGATCCGCGCAGCGCCGAGCGGCGATTGTTCGAGTCTGTCTCTTGGAGACTCGTCTGGTGAAGATGATCGGATCGACTAACCGGACCTCATGCGAGTCATCCGTCGTGTCGTTCTCGTTGGCATCGCCTTCATAGCGCTAATCCAATCCCTCAATCCCCTCAGTCGAACGCCCCCGGGACATCGGCTAACCTAGGCGCAAGGCGATATCCGCCCTTCTTGCCGGTTCTCATGTTCCTGGGGGAATCATGTTCCGGATCAATCGGTTGCTGCTAGATCTGTATTCTTGTCCGACCGACAAGAGCCGTTGGCCAGTCGTGCTCGATCAAGTCCGCAGAACGCTCGAGGTACAGAGCGCCGTCCTGCAGATCATCTATCCGTACAAAGGGCACTTGCGTTCGCGGTGGATGGCGCGCGATTCCCGTTCGGAAGCGGTCGGCGCAATTCACGACCGTTATTTCGCGGATGACGTCAATCCCAGGATGCTCGTGCCGTATCGAGCATTCAGCGACGATCAACCGATCGTGCGCGATTCCGACATCTTCTATCCCGACGATCCGCTGCTGTCAGATCTGAATACGAGGCTGGCGGCTGCGGGGCTCGGCCGATACATGGGAGCGCACACTCGCATCTCGGACACCGAAGTCTTGACGCTCGTGCTTCATCGCGATCCGAATGACGACCGGGACTTCAACCAGAGAGAAGAGCGGTTGGCGCTCGAGCTGCTGCCGCATTTCCACCAAACCATCAAACTGACGGACACGTTGCTCGATGCTCAACGACAAGCGCATTACCTGCACGAGGCCATGGACAGCTTCCGTTTCGCGATGCTGATCTGCAATGCGAATGGATCGCTCTGCTGGTCGAACGCGGCGGCGCGACGCATTCTGGAAAACGGCGGATTGCTCTGGTTGAACGGGAGTGGACTGCTTACGGCGAGATGCCCGAGTCAGACGACTGCGCTTCGTGCTGCGATCGCTCGTGCGGCCCGCGAGTCGCGTGCGGGCGATGAACCGCAAGTATTCGCGCTCAGCCACAACGGATCAGGCGTGCTGCACGTCAGAGTGCAGGCGTTGGAGCAGCGCGGAACATCGACGGATCGCCTTTTCTCGACCGAGGGTCGGGCGCTGCTCGTTCTCATGGATCCGAACAGCCGCCCGAGTTTGCCGCCCGAGCTATTGAAGCAATTGTTCGGGTTGTCGCCCGCCGAATCGCGTCTCGCGTCAGCGCTGTGTTTCGGCGCGACGCTCAACGAGTACGCGATTCAGGCGGGAGTGGCCATCAGCACCGCACGCTACCAGCTGAAACAAATCATGGCGAAGATGCAAGTGAGCAAACAATCGCAATTGGTGCAGCGGTTGTGCTCGTCGGTCATTCTTCACATGGCGCGGTCAGAACGTGAAGCCGATGCGTAGCCCATACTCGCGCGGCGGGCCGTAGAACTCGTTGCGCGATGCGGAGGCATGGCCGCTCACGTACTCCTCATCCGTGAGATTCGTGCCATAGGCCGTGACCGTCCAAGCGCCCTTGCGGAATGTCACGAGGGCCGAGAGCAAGCCGTGGCTCTCGATACGATCCGTCACCGGCGAATACGCGATGTAGGTATAGCGCGGCCCCATGTATGCGTAATTGACGCGGGGCGTGATGGACGCATCGGCACCGAGATCGAACGCGTATTCGGCGCCGAGGTTGTAGGTCCACTCAGGTGAGTACAGGTTCGGGCCGCCCGTCGTCGTGACCACGAACGGACTGTAGTCGAAACATACCGGCGGATTCGACGGCGTGCCTGGAGGACATTGCGGGCCCAAGTTGCCGGCTGGCAGAAGACGCTCGTTCACGAACGTGAATCCGTCGAGATCCGAATCGACGTATGCGACAGCGGCATCGAACGCGAATCCGCCGAACTGTCCCTGAATTTGCGCTTCGACGCCCTGGATCGTGGCGTTCGCGACGTTGCTGATACCGCCTTGCCCGGTGATCGGCTCGAGCACGTCGAACTGGAAATCGGAGTAATCGTTGTAGAAGAGCGCGATCTGGGTACGAAGCTGTCCATCGGCCAGTGTCGATTTCCAGCCGAGCTCATAGTTCATGACGATCTCGGGGTCGAAGTGCGAGTCGACCGAGTTGAAACCGCCGGGTTTGTAGCCGCGCGCCGCAAACACGTAGAGCAAGTTGTCGTCGTCCAGCTTCCAATTGAGCGCGATCTTTCCGGTGCCCATGTCTTCGCTGTACTTGCCGGATAGATCAGCGACTTCGAGACCGCCAGGCGGGAAGCCCGGGATGCCAGCGCCGATCAGCACGACGCCAGCGCCTTCGACCTCGTACCGCGAGTAACGGGCGCCGACTTGCAGCTCGAGCGCATCCGTCAGCTCCACATTGACCTGCGCGAACAAACCGAACGTATCGCGCTTGTTCTTCGGCAGAATGTCTTGCGGAAAGCCGCCCTGCGTTTCGCGAATGCGCACGTCGATGTCGTTATATTGGTAGTACGCACCGAGAATCCAGTCGACGGTGCCTGAAGTGGGGGAGATCAGGTTGATCTCTTGGCTGTACTGCTTCTCGCTCGCGAAATAGTCCCACCAGACATCGCCGCCTTCGCTCACGTCCGCCATCGTGCCGTCGATGTCGTCGACGCTATAGATCCGCTTGTGCTGATAGCCGCTGAGCGAACGC
>DATCLP010000014.1:0-2077 GCA_036563855.1 Steroidobacteraceae bacterium
CGTATTGACGATCACGCCGCGCTCGCCGTCTTCCAACGGTTCCAGGTCGAGCATGCCTTGCGCGGATTTGGCGAGACAGCGGAAGCTGCCGACCAGATTGATTTGCAGGATCCGGTCGAATGCGTCGATGGGAAAATGCCGAGTCTGACCGGTGGCCTTATCGCGGCTGGCGGTCTTGATCACGTTGCCCGTGCCGGCGCAGTTGACGAGGATGCGTTCCTGACCGTGCGCGCCGCGTGCTTTGGCGAAAGCTGCGTCGACGGCGGCTTCGTTGGTCACGTCGACTTCGCAGAACACGCCGCCGATCGACGCGGCAACAGCTTCACCTGCTGACGCGTTCATGTCGAACAACGCTACCTTGACACCTTGAGCAGCTAGTGCGCGCGCGGTTGCTTCGCCCAGTCCGGATGCGCCGCCCGTGACGATTGCGGCAATGTCGTTGCCAAGTTTCATGCTTCGTCTCCAAGATCCATCGTCGAGTGTTGGCAGGGTCGTTTCAGAGCGCGATTGCGCCGGTGCGGTGCAGCCGTTCTTGTTGGCTGGCATCGAGGCCCAGCCAATCGGTCAGCACTTCGGCCGTGTGCTCGCCAAGATGCGGCGGCGGCCGATCGAATGACGCGGGCGTGCGGGAGAACTTTCCTGGAAATGCCACAGATGGCACTTCCACGCCGTCGGGCCGTCGGAAACGATGCACTACGCCGCGCGCTTCGATGAAAGGGTCCGAGAAAATCTGACCGATCGTATTGACCGGTCCGGCCGGAACGCCACGCGCGCATAGCCGATCGATCAACTCGGTGACGCGTCGCCTGCCGATCGCCTCCTGCAACACCGGCTCGAGCGAATCCCTATGAATGACGCGCTGGCTATTCGTGACGTAACGCGGATCGCTCGCGAGCTCGGGCATGTCGAGCAACTCGCAGAGCGTGCGAAATTGAGCATCGTTGCCGACGGCGACGACGATGGAGCCGTCGGCAGCATCGAACACGCGATACGGTACGACCGTCGGATGGGCGTTGCCCATGCGAGTCGGCGAGACGCCGCCCACCAAGTAGCTCAGCGCTTGATTGGCGAGCATCGATATTTGCGTGTCGAGCAGCGAGCAGTCGATGTATTGGCCTTCGCCGGTACGTTCGGCGTGACGCAGGGCGATGAGGACGCTGATCGTCGCGTACAGTCCCGTGGATAGATCCGCTGTCGCTACGCCGGGTTTGATCGGCGGCCCGTCTTTTTCGCCGGTGATGCTCATCATGCCGCCCATGGCCTGCGCGATGAAGTCGTAGCCGGGACGATCGGCATACGGGCCTGTTTGACCGAATCCGGTGATCGAGCAATACACCAGGCGTGGATTGATCGCTCTCACGCTCTCATAGTCGAGTCCGTACTTTTTCAATCCGCCGACCTTGAAATTCTCCACGAGGACGTCGGCGCGGACGGCTAACTCACGAACTATCTTTGCGCCTTCGGGATGAGCCAGATCGATCGCGATCGAACGCTTGTTTCTGTTACACGACAGGTAATAGGCGCTTTCGCGCGAATGTTCGCGACCCGGAGCCGGCGGCAGATCGGGCGGGCCCCAACTGCGCGTGTCGTCGCCCTTACCAAGGCTCTCGACTTTGACGACGTCGGCTCCGAAGTCCGCGAGAATCTGGGTGCACCACGGACCGGCGAGTACCCGCGAGAGATCCAACACCTTGACGCCGTCTAGTGGAGACGAAGAATGCGAAGACATGGTCGATCGCCAGCCGCTCACAACCGTTCGATGATGGTCACATTGGCCATCCCGCCGCCTTCGCACATCGTCTGCAGACCGTAACGTTTGTCGTGCGTGCGCAACGCGGATACCAGCGTCGTCATCAGACGCGCGCCGCTCGCACCTAGCGGATGGCCCAGTGCGATCGCACCGCCGTGGACGTTGAGTCGCGTGTGATCGGCGTCAAGCGCTTTGAGCCACGCAAGCGGCACCGAAGCGAACGCCTCGTTCACTTCGTAAAGATCGATGTCTTCGATGCGCAGCCCCGCCCGCTTCAGTGCCTGTCGGGTCGCGGCAATCGGCGCTTCCAGCATGATGATCGGATCG
>DATCLP010000015.1:0-11127 GCA_036563855.1 Steroidobacteraceae bacterium
GGTTCGATCATCGGTGCGCATCTGGCGCGCGCCGGACATTCCGTCGTGATGCTCGTGCGAGGACGCCGTGCCGAGCAGGTCCAGCGAGAGGGGCTGCGCATCAAGGGACTTGCGGAATTCACGGTGCCGGTGGCGACGCTCACCGATCCCGCGCAGTTCAAAGGTGCCGAGGTCTTCATCGTCGCCACGAAGACGACCGGCACGGCAGAGGCGTTGCAGACCCTGCGACACGCCGAAGTCGATGTTGCGTTCTCGATTCAGAATGGGATTTGGAAGAACGATGCGCTCGTGGAAGTCTTCGGACGCGAGCGGGTGTTGGGTGCGCTCGCGAATACCAGCGGCGAGCTCATGAGCTCCGGCGAGGTGCTGTTCACGCGGAACGTGAACGTGTACATCGGCGAGTTGCAGGGCGGCGACAGCGAGCGTGCGCAACGCATCGCGCAAACGATCGATGCCTCGGGCGTTCGCTCGACGGCCGTGCCCGACATTTTGCAGCGCGAGTGGACGAAGTTCGTCGGATGGGTGGGGCTCATGTCGATGTCAGTCGCAACGCGCGCCTACACCTGGAATTACTTGTCCGATCCCGATTGTGCGTTACTGCTCGTTCGGCTCATCCACGAGATGGGGCGCATGGCAGCGGCCTCAGGGATCGAGCTCACCCAACAATCGCAGCTCGTGCCGACGCAAGCAATTCTGCGCGCGGGCGAACGCGAAGCCGTCGAACTGGTGCTGAGAGCCGGCGAGGAGTTCAGGCGGGACGCGCCGGAACACCGCATGTCGGCACTGCAGGACCTCGATGCCGGCAGGCCGCTCGAGGTCGAGGAGACGCTGGGAGATGCCGTCCGCCGAGCAGCCAAGCTCGGGCTTTCGCTACCCTTGTTGGAGGCAACCTACCACCTGGTCGCCGCGATCGATAGAACGAATAGGCGCTAAGAAGGGCTCGGGGCTTGGGGCGTGAGGCCTGGCACGGGACTGTGCAGGCCGGACGACGCGACTTCGATGCTCGACAGGGCCCAGCGAGCGCTTTTCAATTCTCCATTCTCAATTCTCCATTCTTCATTCTCAATGGCGCCGTCAGAGCCTTTCGCGTCCTGCGACTGCATGCTAGCGTGACTGCAAAACGAAAACATCAGGCTCAGGGGGATGTATGCGAATCGGCCACGGATTCCTTGCTGTTCTGCTCCTTTCTTTCGGCCTTGCGACCGCTAGCGCTGAAGTCACCAAGTACGTCCGGTATGAGAAAGGCGGTCGAATGGCATATGGCGTACTGGAGGGCGAGACGATCCGCGAGCTCTCGCAAGCGCCTTGGCTCGACGGCAAACCGACCGGCAACCGCGCGAAGCTCGGCGAGGTGAAGCTGCTTGCGCCTGCAGAGCCGTCGAAGGTTCTCTGCGCGGGTCTCAATTACAAGAGCCATCTCGGTCAGCAGCAGATTCCGGAGTACGTCGGGCTTTTTTCCAAGTTCCCGACGTCGATCGTCGGTCCAGAGGCAGACATTGTCTATCCGGACGACGCACGCAATCTGCACTACGAGGGCGAGCTCGTCATTGTCATCGGCAAGGAAGCTCGCAATGTGCCGCGCGAACAGGCGCTCGATTACGTATTCGGCGTCACTGCCGGCAACGATGTGAGCGAACGCTCGTGGCAGCGAGCCGATCTGCAGTGGCTGCGCGCGAAGAGCTCCGATACGTTCGGGCCGCTCGGGCCGTGGATCGTCACTGGGCTCAACTATCAGGACCTGCTGCTCGAGACGCGTCTCAACGGTAAGACCGTCCAGTCGCAGCGTACGAAGGATCTGATCTTCGATATCCCGTATCTCGTGAGCTATATCAGCAAGTACGTGACGCTCATGCCGGGCGATGTGATCTACACGGGCACGCCGGGGACGACCGGCGCAATGAAGCCTGGCGATGTCGTGGAAGTGGAGATCGAAGGCATCGGGGTGCTGCGCAACAGAGTCGTGAAGGCGCAATAAGCAAGGCTGCAAACGGGCGCGACGCCACCGAGGTGAGCCATGCTCAAATGGCCTGCAAGCAGCACGATTAGGAAGAACGCGTCAAACGAATCGCCGAACGCCATCGCTCGGCGCGAGCTGCTCAACTTCTTGCTCGCCAGTCCATTGCTCGCGGGAGCGACGCGAGCGCTCGCTCAAAGCAGCGACCCGCTGATCCACGAGATCGACGAAGCATTGAACGTCTTCGATTTCGAAGCAGTCGCGAAGCGCACGCTGCCGCCGGCGCATTGGGGCTACCTTGCGACCGGCGTCGACGACGAAGCGACGATCCGCGCGAATCGAACCGGCTTCGATCGATTCGCGTTGCGCGTGCGGCGCATGATCGACGTGAGCAACGTCGACATGAGCATCGAGTTGTTCGGTACGCGGTTCGATTCGCCGATCTTCCTGTGTCCCGTGAGCTCGCAACGGGCATTTCATCCCGAAGGCGAAGTAGGTGCGGCAAAGGCAGCCAAGGCCGGCAATCATTTGCAACTGTTGTCGACGCTGACGTCCTGTCCGCTCGAAGAGGTCGTCGCCGCGCGAGGCAACAACAAAGGGCTTTGGTATCAGCTCTATCCGACCGATCAGTTCGACGTCACGGCGCAAGTGTTGAAGCGTGTGCATGCGGCAGGCGTGCCTGCCGTTGCACTGACCGTCGACTTGAACGGCGGCTCGAACCGCGAGACCGCTGCGCGACTACGGCGTGCGGATACGCGCGACTGCACTGCCTGTCACGAGAGTCCGCGCGGAGGTACCCGACTCGCGTTGAAGCCGATGTTCCAGAGTATCGACGTAGCGAAGGTACGTACCCCGATTCCGAGCAACATCACTTGGGACTACGTGAAGCGCCTTCGCGATGTGTTCCCGGGCAAGCTCCTGCTCAAGGGTATCGTGACGCGCGAAGACGGCGAGCTTGCCGTGAAGCATGGGCTCGACGGCATCGTCGTTTCGAACCATGGCGGCCGGGCCGAGGAGAGCGGTCGCGGCACGATCGAGTCGTTGAGCGAAGTGCTCGAAGGCACCCGCGGCTCGATTCCGGTGCTCATCGATAGCGGTTTCCGTCGCGGCACGGACATCTTCAAAGCGCTCGCGTTGGGCGCGACAGCGGTGGGCGTCGGGCGTCCCTATGTATGGGGACTTGCGGGCTATGGCGAAGCCGGTGCCGCGGCCGTGCTCAAGATTCTGCGAGACGAGCTTCGTACGGTCATGCGACAAGCCGGCACGCGGAGCCTCAAGGAGATCGACCGAAGCTACATTATCGCCCGCTGACGACGTCGCGCAATTCGCGATCACTCGAGCAGCGTCGTCCCGTTGGCTCTCCGCTCAGAATTGCGGAAACTGCGTTTTCTTCTATTTTCCGAAGGGCTGCGTATGAGCGGCTCAGGTAAGAAGGTCCTATGAACGGAGCAGAAAGTCTCGTCCGAACGCTCGTGAATTCGGGCGTCAATGTATGTTTCACGAATCCCGGCACGTCGGAGATGCATTTCGTCGCCGCATTGGATCGCGTCGAAGGAATGCGGTGCGTGCTCGGTCTGTTCGAGGGCGTCGTCACCGGCGCTGCCGACGGTTATTACCGAATTGCAGGCAAGCCGGCTTCGACGCTGCTGCATCTCGGTCCGGGTCTCGGTAACGGTCTTGCCAATCTGCACAACGCCAGGCGTGCGCGCTCCGGGATCGTGAACATCGTCGGAGAGCATGCGACCTATCACATTCGGCACGACGCGCCGTTGACGTCCGATATCGAAAGCATTGCCCGGCCGATGTCGAGCTGGGTCAAGCGTTCGCAGAGCGCGACGAGCTTGGCCGATGAGGTTGCAGAGGCAGTGCGGGTCGCACGCACGCCGCCGGGCAACATCGCGACGCTCGTCGTGCCGGCCGACAATCAATGGAGCGAAGCGTCTCGCGATACCACGGCGCTTGCCCCGCCTCCGCGGCAGCGAGTTTCGAAGGAAGCGGTCATCGCCGCGGCGAATGCATTACGGAAGGGCGGAAAGTCGAGCATGTTGATGCTCGGCGGAGCGGCGCTGACCGGCCGAAGCCTCGAGATTGCCGGGCGGATCGCTGCGAAAACGGGTTGCGCGCTGTCTTCCGAATACGCGAATGCGCGTCACGAGCGCGGCGCTGGGCGCGTCAACGTGCCCAGAGTCCCATACGTGGTCGACGTCGCGATGAAAGCGCTAAAAGACGTGCGGCAGCTGGTGCTCGTCGGTGCGTCCGTGCCGGTCGCGTTCTTTGCTTATCCCAGCAAACCGAGCGTGCTGATTCCGCCCGAGTGCGTGGTTACGCAGCTCGCCTCGGTAGAGCAGGATTTGGAACATGCGCTCGAATCGCTCGCCGCCGAGCTCGATGCGCTCAGCACGCCGCCTGCACACGTTGCGGCGCCGATGCGTCCCGAAGTGCCGCGCGGACCGATCACGCAGGAAGGCATTGCAGCGATTCTCGGCGCGTACATGCCAGAGAATGCGATCGTCGTGGACGAAGCGATCACCACCGGCCGCGGTTTCGCAAGCCTGACGGCAGGTGCCGCTCCGCACGATTGGCTCAGCATCGTGGGCGGCTCGATCGGATTCGGTTTGCCATGTTCGGTCGGCGCGGCGATCGCAGCGCCCGACCGCAAAGTGATCACGCTCGAAGGCGACGGCAGCGCGATGTACACGCTGCAAGCACTATGGACGATGGCGCGCGAATCGCTCGATGTAACCATGCTCATCTTCGCGAACCGCTCGTATCAGATCCTGCGCGGCGAGCTTGCCGGCGTCGGCGCCGGCGAACCCGGCAAGCGCGCCATCGATATGCTGACGATCGACCGCCCTGATCTCGACTGGGTCGGCCTCGCAAAGGCCCAAGGCGTCGAAGCGGGCAGGGCAACGACGCTCGAAGACCTCGAAGAGCAGTTCAAGCGAGGTACAGAGAGCAGCGGACCCTATCTGATCGAAGTTGTTCTCTAGGGCGAAGCGAGCACTGCTCGCTCGCAATTGAGAATTGAGAGTTGAGAATGGGAAGCCTACGAAGCGCGCTTCGCCGCTGGTGAAAAAGCTAGGAAACTTCGAAAAGTCCGGCGATCGACTCAAATTTCTCAAGCGGTAACGGCATACGGACGCTGAAGTTCGACTTGTAATCGCTGGCCGACCCGAGGTTTACGAATTCTCCATTCTCAATTCTCAATTTTGGAGCTGAGAAAGTTTTTCAGCTCCGCATACACCTCATTCGGAATTTCTTCCGGCAGCCAGTGCCCTCCCGGCAGCGCTTTGCCGCTGACGTTCGTCGCGCGTTCGCGCCAGGTCGCGAGGACGTCGTAGAGCTGTTGCATTGCGCCTTTGGCGCCCCAGAGCGCGAGCAGCGGACATTCGATCTTCTTCGACATGTCGGCCTCGTCGTGCTCGAGGTCGATGCTCGCAGCGGCGCGATAGTCTTCGCACATCGCGTGTAACGTCGCGGGATCTCTGAAGGCGCGCAGATATTCCGCGAAGATCTCGGGAGGCATGGTGCGTACGGCTCCGAACAGGCGGCGCAGGAAGAATTCGGCGTTGTTCGCGAGCAGCGTTTCGGGGAGCGGCGCGGGCTGGATCAAGAAGAACCAGTGGTAATACGCCGTCGCAAGCTGTTTCGTGACGGTGGAATAGATCTTGTGCGTCGGCACGATATCGAGCACGGCAACGCGCGAAACGCGGTCGGGATGGTCGAGCACGAGCCGATGCGCAACGCGGCCGCCGCGATCGTGACCGACGAGCGCGAACCGCTTGTAGCCGAGCTTCTCCATCACTTCGACCTGATCGCGTGCCATCTCACGCTTGGAGTAGCCGGAATGATTCGTGCCGTCACCGGGCTTGCTGCTGTCGCCGTAACCGCGCAGATCCGTGGCGACGACGGTGAAATCTTTCGCGAGCATCGGTGCGACGATGTGCCACTCCGCCAACGTCTGCGGCCAGCCATGCAACAGCAGAACAGGCGGTCCGCTGCCGCCTTTGACGCCGTTGATGGTGGCGCCGGAGGTTTCGATGCGAATGGGCTCGAAGCCCGGAAAGTGTCGAACGACCGGCGGTGGTTCTGCAGCCATCGTTGATCTCGTGACAGCGCCCGACGCAAGCGCGAACGTGAGCGCTTCGATGAAGGTGCGACGTTCGGGGTTAGCGCTCGTCTCGTCGTGTGGAGTCATGCGTATGCCCTCTGCGAGCTGCGCTCCCGAATCGCGTTTCAAAGGCGCGCCTGCTGCGCTTGTTGCGGACGGCGTTGCGGTGTCTGACCTTCCTTCTTTTCTTCGGGAAGCGCCAAGGCGACGAGCTCGCCTGGCGACTTTCCGTCGCCGACGAACATCGCGATGTACTGCTTGCCCTTGTGCATATAAGTGATCGGCTGACCCGCCTGCGTTGCCGGCAGCTTGATCTCTGCAATGATGTTGCCCGTCTTCTTGTCGTGCGCGCGGAAGACCGGGCTGCCGCCCCAGCCTTCGCCTGCAAACAGCAACGTCTTCGTCAGCAGCAAGCCCGCACGAGTCGGGATGCCCGTTCGCGGCAACGTGACGCCTTTGAGCTTCGGATGCTCGGCGATCTCTTTCGGCGTATCCGCGTTCGGAATCCACCACAAATGATCGCCCGTGTTCATGTCGATCGCCGTGATTCGCCCATAGGGAGGCTTGATGATGGGCAGGGTATCGAACACGCGCGGCGGACGGGCGGCACCTTGGATGTACTTGACGCTCGATACTTTTGGATCGCTCACCAGGGCGAGCACTTCGACGGCCGTGCGCGAAGGCACGTAGAGGATGCCGGTTTCAGGATCGAGTGCGCCGCCTTCCCAATTCGCGCCGCCGGTGGCGGACGGCAGGCTCAACGTGCCCTTCGTGCCATCCTTCGCGTCCATGAGCGAAGCAGGCGTGAAGAGCGGGCCGAGCCGGTACGGCTTGACCGCCTCCTTGGCCGCCGCGAGCACTTCGGGCGTGAAATCGATCAGATCCTTCTCGCTGATACCTTGCCGATCGAATGGTGCAGGCTTCGCGGGGAAGGGTTGCGTCGGAGATGTCCATTCACCCGGAACATCGGATTTCGGGACTCTGCGTTCGCGAATCGGCCAGATCGGCTTGCCGGTAGCGCGATCGAACGTGTACGCGAAGGACTGTTTCGTGAGTTGAACGACGATCTTCTTGCCGTTCGGCAGATCTGCAAGGATCGGCGCCGCCGGATTGTCCCAATCCCAGATGTCGTGGTGGATGATCTGGAATTGCCATTTCATCTTGCCCGTCTTGATGTCGACGGCGACGAGGCTGTTCGCGAACAGGTTGGCGCCCGGACGATCGCCGCCGTAGCGATCGCCAGTTGCGGCCTCAACAGGGAGATAGACCAGTCCAAGCTCCGGATCGCCGGACATCGCGGTCCATACGCCGGCATTACCCGTGAACGAGTTCGAGCCGTTGAGCCAGGTTTCCGATCCGGGCTCGCCGTCGTCGGGAATGGTCTTGAACGTCCACAGCAGCTTGCCGGTGTGCGCATCGAAGGCGCGCACATCGCCCTTGACGTTCGACTTGGATGGTGGACGGAAGGCCACGCGCATCGCTGCGCCGACGACGATCACATCGTTCATGATGAACGGCGGGAACGAGAAGCCGATGTCGAGGTCTTCGCGGTCTTTCGCCCGACGGAGGCCTTGTTGCAGATCGATCATGCCGTTGTCGCCGAAGCGCGGATCGGGACGACCGGTGTCCGCATCGAGTGCAACGAGCGTGTAGCCGGGTGTGATCGTGAAAACGCGCTTGACCGAGCCGCTCCGCCAATAAGCGACGCCGCGCCCCGATCCCTTACGCGCGGCTTTGTCGAAACGTTCTCCCTCATCGGCACGCCACATCCAGAGCAATTGCCCCGTCCCAGGATCGATGCCGACCACATCGCGCGTCGTACCAACGGTCGCGAACATCTTTCCGTCCGCGACGATCGGCGATGAGACGTTCTTCAGTTCAGGAGAAGGACCGAACATCCCTGCAGCCCAGCGCCAAGCGACCGTGAGCTTGCTGACGTTGTCGGCGTTGATTTGGTCGAGGGGCGAGTAGCGTTGTGCGGCGAGGTTGCCGTTGAACTCAGTCCAACCGACGTCGGGTTCTGCAGGTGCTTTGGCTTTCGTCGGTGCGGGAATCGTGATCTTCGCCAGCTGCGCCTGCGGTTGGATCGGCGTCGACGGCGTCATCTCGGCCATGGCGAGGATGTGCGCCGTCACGGCCAGATAGTCGTCGTCGCGCAGGGAGCCGGGCGATTCGGCCGGCATCGTCGTCTTCGTGCGCTGAAACAGCTCCTCGGCGGTGCGTCCGACCCATGAGGCTGTAAGGCGCCCCGTGATCTCGGCAGGTGCGTGGCAGCGCACACAGTGACTTTGGAAGACTTCCTCGCCTCGGTTCGTGTCGGCGAACGCGCTGTATGCGCTTGCCAGCAGAACCAGTGCCCCCGCCGCCACCGACGATCGTGCTGGATGATGCACGTGATGCTCCTGATGAATGTTCGACGCGGACTCTGCGGTCCGCTGCGCTGGCCACTATGTACCAAGCGCGGTCAGCCTCGCCAATAGTCGTGACAGATCTTGGCTTGAAACGCCGTTTATTTGTCGACGCACAAAAGAAGAGGGCTACCCGAAGGTAGCCCTCTTGAAAGCATCGAACCGCTTGGGCGATTAGCGTGCGGATGCCTGCCTGGAGTTGTAGTCCTTGTTCGGCAGCGTGTACGTGATGTAGCCGATGAACATCTCATCCCAGCTCTGCGGTCCGCCCTTCGCCATGACCGTCGGGTCCGGGTTCCAGGAGTTCCACTGCGAGTTGTCGAACACGCCATCCGTGATGATGCGCGAGCCGGCCGGCAGGAACTTCGGCTCGGTCAGCCGATAGGTCGGCTGCCACGCGAAGTTGTAGTTCGGCACGTTCATCAGCACTTCGCGCGTTCCGTCGGGATAGACGACCGAGAAGCGGAAGGACTTGCCGCGATAGTGCATGTGCGGACGCATTGCGTAGAGCATCGTGTCCTCTTGCAGGACGTACGAGCTGTTCATCCTGTAGTTCTGCTCTCCCGGCGGGATCTGCAGCGCCTGACCGCCGTGCGAGATCGGGTAGGTCAGGTACTTGTACTTCGGTGGAGTCTTGTGGAAGTACAGGCCGACGCGGGTGCGATCGACGACTTCCTTGCCCATCGTCGTGTAGTGCATCTGCATCACCAGCTTGAAGCCCTTCGGCACGAACACGCCCGTGTCCTTCGGGAACTGCGTCGCGTCGGTCTTGCCCGGAGCATAGCCCTCGAGGAAGTCGCGCACGTTCTCTTCCGAGATCACTTCGTTGCGGTTGTAGTTCGGCGAGGACATGTATGCGAGCAAGTGGTGCAGCACGCGGGTGTCGCCCGGGATGAACTGCACGGCACGCACATACTTGTCTTCATCGAACGGCAGGTCGATCACGTGGTTGAAGTAGTCGATCACGCCCGTGGCCGGAACCGTGAACGGAGGCACTTCGACGATGTAATCCGGCGGACCGAGCTGCCACTCATCCGTCAGCGGCTTGATTTCGGTCATCGGATCCTTCTTCGACTTGCCGCGCGGAGCGCCCGCATCGATCCAGTGGACGAGCGTTTGCAGCTCCTCAGCGGAAATGTAGTTCGCGTTCTGGAAGCGATTGACGTGCGGGTCGACCTGCGCTGGAGGCATACGCTTGGTCAACAGCACCTCTTTGATCATCGGTGCGAAGCCGCGGACCATGTTGTAGCTGTCCATCGCGAAAGGAGCGATGCCGCCCTGCACGTGGCAGCGGGTGCACTTGTCTTTCAGAATCGGCGCCACGTCTTTCGCGTAATCAGGCGCCGCCTTCGCGTGCATCTCCTTGGCCGGGAACTCGTACGAGCAACCGCCCTTGTGCTCGACCGTGACGGTTTCCTTGATCTCTTCGCCGGCGACGGCCTTCTGCAGCACGCCTGCCAGAACCTGCGGAGCGGGCGCCCTGCGCTGTGCACCGCCTTCGCTGCCATCGCCACCACCGCCCGGCATGGGCGCTCTGTCGAGCGGCCCGCGATACAGCACGCGGAGCGTCGTCGGGTTCACGACGACGATTTCGCCGGCCTTCGTGAGATTGAGGTTCTCGGCGACGAGCTGCGAGTCGTCCTTCAGGATCGGGAAGTCGATGTCATAAACCGAAGCGATGCGGCGGATGGCATCCAGGCTGTCCTTCTGATCGGCGTTGATCATCAGGAACTTGACGCCCTTCTTCTCCCACAGCGTGCGAAGCAGCTTGTATTTCGGCAGCTGATCGATGTTCTCTTGGCAGCTGTTGGCTTGCCCGATGAATGCAACAGCCTTGTTGTTGCCCAGGCGCGTGAGCTGGTGCTGCACGCCCTGATGATCGATCAACCCGAAATCGGTAACGGATGCGAGTTCTCCTTGCGGCGTGCTCGCTTGAGCCTGCGCCGCCAGCACGGCTGACACAGCGGCCAGCAGCGCCGAACGCATCAAGGTACTTCTGGAAGCTTTACGGTTCATGACAGACGATCCTCCGAGGGAGTCGAACCAGTGCGAGAGCAACGCTTGTTCTTAGCCGGCAGTTTCGCGACGCAACGCATGGGAAACCGAACGAGATTGAATCGGTCGTTGGATGCACAAACGAAACCCCCAAGTCGGCGGCTAGTATAGATATTTACAGTCGTTTGTGGCATTTGCCGCGGTCGCGAAATGGCTCCTTTGACTAAACTTCTCATTGGCTTGACGACTTTGCAGCGCAACAAGCGGCTTTGAAGGCAGCCGTTGAGAAATCACCTAGCCAGCAACTGCACGGCCCGCGCGTGATCTATCGATGTGACAGAAGCGGTTGGCTTGCAGAGCGGAATGTTAAGAATTGGGCACTGAGCTCTGGGCGCTGGCCAGAGGTGCGCGGTGCTTCTCCCGCTACGCAGAGCGAAGCGCGCGGATGAGGGATCGCGCGAAACGCGCGCATCCGCCTCTCCTTAGGCAGAGCAGTGGCACTAGCGAGGAGAAAATCGCGTAGCACGAAAGATTCTTGCCAGCGCCCTTACGAATCACGATTGGCGCCACCCAGCCTTAGCCGTTTGAACACTTCGTGCATGGCCCACAGCACGCCGGCGCTCGCGATGGCCAGCATTGCCCATCGCATGGCTGCGGCG
>DATCLP010000016.1:0-4344 GCA_036563855.1 Steroidobacteraceae bacterium
GCCACGTCTACGTGCCGACGCAGGTCCAACAGATGGCACAAATGGCGGCCGCGAAGGCCGCTGGCCTACCCCTTGAGCAGGTGTTCGTGCACACGACCTTCCTCGGCGGTGGGTTCGGCCGCAGGCTCGAGGTGGATTTCATTCCCGATGCTGTCGAATGCGCCAAAGCTGCCGGCAAGCCCGTGAAGTTGCTGTGGACGCGCGAAGACGACATGACGCACGACAAATATCGCCCGCCCGCAGTCAACATTGCGCAAGCCGGTTTCGGAGCAGACGGCAAGATGAGCGCCTTCAAGCTCCATCTTGTCGCACCATCGATCACAGCGCGCTGGGCGCCAGATGCCGTCAAGGACATCGTCGATCCGTTTGCCGTGGAGGCCGCCCACAACTACCCGTACGGCGTGCCCAACGTGTACGTCGATTATTTGCGGCACGAGATCGGCATAGATGTCGGTTACTGGCGTTCGGTCAGCCATGCGCTCAACTGCTTCACCGTCGAGTGCTTCATGGACGAGTGCGCGGCGACCGCGGGCATGGATCCGTACGACTTCCGCCGGAGCCTCCTCACGGAGCAACCGCGTTGGCAAGCCGTGCTGGATGCGGCTGCACGCAAAGTGCGTTGGGGACAGGCACCGCAAGGACGTTATCAAGGCATCGCGTTGATGTCCGGTTACGACACGTATCTCGCGCAGGTTGCGGAGATTTCGATGGAGGGCAACAAGCTCAAGATTCATCGAATCGTGTGCGTCGTCGACTGCGGTCAAGTCGTCAATCCCGACATCGTGATGGCGCAGGCCGAAGGCAGCATCGTCTTCGGTCTGACGGCCGCGCTCTGGGGCGAGGTCAACATCGAGAACGGCCGCGTGCGCGAACGCAATTTCGATTCCTATCGCATGCTGCGTATGAACGAGATGCCGGCCATCGAAGTGTTCCTGATGGACAGCGACGAGAAGCCGGGCGGCATGGGCGAGCCCGCCGTTGCACTGGTCGCGCCTGCGCTATGCAATGCGATTTATGCGGCGACGAAAAAACGTATTCGGTCGCTACCGTTGGCGAAGCACGGGATACAGGTGTAGCCGGCTGCAGGCGCGAACGCGCCTGCAGCCTGAATTGAGAATGGAGCATTGAGAATTGGTTAGGGGCGCTTTCGCGCCCCGGCCTTGATCTCCTGCGATCCCTGGCCCGCACGCTCCGCTCTGCGCGCCTTGACGTGCATGGATGCACTGATGCCGCAGACGCAGGACGCGCAGGAGCGGCCACCCCCAAACGAGCGGCCGAGCTTGCGTGTGCATGCGCGCTCTGGGCGCCGCCGATGGCGGCGTCTCCAACGGAGGATCCTCAATTCTCACTTGGGCGACTGCGCGTCTGCGCTCTCCACCCGCTTCAAAGCCGACACCCGGATCTGCGGCGGCTGGATACCAAGCCGATTCGGCGTGCAGACGACCCGGTCTTCCTCGATCTTGATACCAAGCTTCGGAAAAACCTCATCGCGCAAATCTTCGATCAGCTCGCAATCGCCGGGCTCGAGCCTGAGCCTTTTTTCCTTTGCGAGATCCACAGATGTCCAAGTCGCGAGAAATTCTTCGTCGCTCACTTCCTGCTTCACGCCGAGCCGCTTGAGCAGCTCCTCACGGCTCTTCTCGGCGGGCGTCTTCTCGGCCTCCGCCGCCGGTACCGGCGTCGCAGCAGTAATCGTCACGAAGAACATCTTGGAGGGGCGGTTCGAGTCGCAGCCAGTGGCGTCGACGTCCGTCGAGGGGTGCGCACCCAAAGTCAGAAGAATCGACTTGATCTTCTGCTCGGCCGCTTCGCACGAGTACCACGTAGTGAAACCCGAATAGGCGAATCGAATTTCTTGCACCTTCCATTTTGCCGTTACGGGCTGCTCGTCTGCGGCAAACGCCTGAGCGCCCACGGCGAGCACGAGGGCTGCGATCGATCCCGACAAGCCCGCCTTCAATTTCCGGTCCATATGTACGTCTCCCGGTCCTCTCGTTGCATGAGTGATGCCGCGTATCCTACTGGCTCCGTGCTGAACGCCCGCTGGCCGGAGCGTCAGGGCGGATGTTGCTCGCTTTCGGCGTCGCGGCATTGCACATTTTCCTTCCGCAGCCGTCCCAGACGAACTCGTGCTTCCCGGCGTGCATTGCGGGAACTCGCGCTGCGCACGACGATTGCTTCAGGCGCACACTTGGCGCTTACCCAAATCCAGGAGGCCCCTTCTATGCCTACGAAACTGGAAAAAACCTTGAAGCGCGAAATTGCGATCGAAGGCGAACCCTACATCGTTGCAATCGATCCGCACGGCCTCAAAGTCACGCCGAAGGGTAAGCGTAAAGGCCACGAGCTGTCATGGAAGGATTTGATCAGCGGCGAGGCGGCGTTGGCCGCCGCGCTCAACGCCTCGGTTGCGCACAATCGGCCGCCGAGCGCATGACGTCCGGGCGCATCTCGCGCTATCTTTTTTGTGCGAGGTTTCGTATTCGAGATCGATCATGAGGCGCACGATCACGCTGACTCTCATGCTGGTGCTTGCTGCGTGCGGACGCCAATCCCCGACGGTGCCCGTGGCGCCCGCCGCCAGCGAAGGCGAGCCCGAGAATCCGGCGTTCGTCGGCAAGGTCTGGCTGTCCACGACGCCGGGTCATGCGCTAGGCACGCTGCTCATCTTCATGCCCGATCGCACGTTGGTGATGGGCTCCTGTGTCGAACCGTATCGGCTCATGAAATGGGGTATCGCCGGCGAGCGCATCCGTTGGCTCGAGGACACGATTCCGATCGAAGCCGACGTCGAGATGCCTCGCCCGAACCAACTCGTGCTACGACTCGCGGGACGCGACAGGGCGCAGACCTATATCACTGCGAGCGTACCGTACACGTGCCCGGACTTGCCGAGGTAATGGCGCTACTTCTTTTCTGTGTGTCCGCCGAATTGTTCGCGCATCGCTGACAGCAGCTTGTTCGCGTACGCGTCTTCACCGCGCGAGCTGAAACGCGCGAATAATGCGCTCGCCAGCGTCGGCATCGGTACAGCTAGATCGATCGCCGCCTTGAGCGTCCATCGCCCCTCTCCCGAATCCGAAACGCGTCCGGCGTAGCGCTCGAGCCGCGGATCGTCGCGCAGCGCGGCTGCAGTGAGATCGAGCAGCCACGAACGCACGACGCTTCCGTGCCTCCATACTTCTGCAATCGCGGCGACATCGAAGCGATAGCGATAGTTTTGGGGATCGGCTAGCGGAGCGGTCTCGGCGTCGTGCGTCTGCCGTTGTTCGCCGCGGTTTGCATGTGCGAGCAAGTTGAACCCTTCGGCGTACGCAGCCATCAACGCATACTCGATGCCGTTGTGAACCATTTTCACGAAGTGACCCGCACCGGCCGGGCCGCAATGCAAGTAGCCGTGCGAAGCTGTGCTTGCATGGGCGTCGAAGCTCGAGTCGTCCGATCCAGGTGCGAGCGCCGCGAAGATCGGATTCAAACGTTGCACCGGTTCGGGATCGCCGCCGATCATCAGGCAATAGCCGTTCTCGAGCCCCCACACGCCGCCGCTCGTTCCGACGTCGACGAAATGCACGCCGCGTGCGACGAGCTCGCGATGACGAGCGATCGCATCGCGATAATCCGAATTGCCGCCGTCGATGACGATGTCATTCGGCTGGAGCAATGGTGTCAGGCTCGAGACGACCGTGCCGACCGTTGCTGCGGGCACCATCAACCAAATAGCGCGGGGCGGCTCGAGCTGAGCGACGAGATCCTCGAGCGTCGCTGCGCGCCGCGCACCTTCATCTGCCAGCGCTTGCGCAGCGGTCGGCACGGCATCGTAGACGACGAGGTCGTGTCCGCGTCGCAGCAACCTGCGCGTCATGTTGGCGCCCATGCGTCCCAAGCCGATCATTCCGAGCTGCATAGCACTTCCCTCGTAATTCGAGACTCGTGAGTCGTGACTCGTCATCCAGATCGTGATCCGAGAATCGTGATTCGTAAACCGCCTATTAGGTAGCGAGATCCCATGACGCCGCCGCCCAAACGGCTTACATTGCGCATCCCCGCCCTGCTCGAACAACCATCCACATGAGCTTCGTGACCGCGGCCCGCCGCCTCGTCGAAACCATCGTCGCGAACGAGATTACGCACGTCTTTTGCGTTCCCGGCGAGAGTTATTTACCGGTCCTCGATGCCTTCGTGGATTTCCAGGATCGCGTCCGACTGATTGCATGCCGACACGAAGCCGGTGCGGCCAACATGGCGGTCGGCTATGCGAAAGTCACCGGCAAACCGGGCGTGTGTTTTGTGACCCGAGGGCCGGGCGCGACTCATGCAAGCATCGGCGTCCACACGGCGTCGCAA
>DATCLP010000017.1:0-1873 GCA_036563855.1 Steroidobacteraceae bacterium
CGAGCGGCCGGCGGATTTTCGCGAGCCGCTCGCGGGCGACCTGCCCGTGCTCGTCATCAGCGGCGAATTCGATCCGGTGACACCGCCGCGCTATGGAGATGAGGTCGTCGCCTCGTTGCCGAAGGGGCGACACATCGTGGCACCCGGACAAGGGCACAACGTGATCGGCGCCGGATGCATGCCGAAGCTGTTCGCGCAATTCCTGGAAACAGCCGATGCGCGTGCGCTCGACGAAAGCTGTTTGCAGCGTTTGATTGCCGCGCCGCCTTTCGCCGGCAATTACGGCTGGGAGCCCTGATGATCGAAGTCGAGAACCTGCACAAGACGTTCCCGTCGAAGAGCGGTCCCGTACATGCCGTGCGCGGCGTGAGCTTTCAAGCAGCGGACGGGCAGATCACGGGGCTTCTCGGGCCGAACGGTGCCGGCAAGACGACGACCTTGAGGATGCTGTACACCTTGATGAAGCCGGATCAAGGTTCCGTTCTCGTCGACGGTTTGGATGCGCATCGCGATGCGACGGCGGTACGCAAGCGGCTCGGCGTACTGCCCGATGCGCGCAGTATCTACAAGCGGCTCACAGCCCGAGAGAACATCCAATACTTCGGCCGGCTTCACGGGCTCGACGAAGCCACGATCGCGCGGCGTACCGAAGAGCTCGCACAAATGCTCGGCATCGATTTCCTCGATCGGCGCGCCGAAGGGTTTTCGCAGGGCGAGCGTACGAAGACGGCGATTGCGCGGGCGTTGGTACACGATCCGCGCAACGTCATTCTCGATGAGCCGACGAACGGGCTCGACGTCATGACGACCCGTAGCCTGCGCGAGTTCTTGCAGCGTCTGCGCGCCGAGGGCCGCTGCGTGATTTTCTCGAGCCACATCATGCAGGAGGTTGCAGCCTTGTGCGACCGCATCGTGGTGATTTCGGGCGGCGAGGTGAAGGCGGTCGGC
This sequence comes from Steroidobacteraceae bacterium, assembly GCA_036563855.1. Classification (GTDB taxonomy): domain Bacteria; phylum Pseudomonadota; class Gammaproteobacteria; order Steroidobacterales; family Steroidobacteraceae; genus Steroidobacter. The sequence goes on from DATCLP010000017.1 coordinate 949, forward strand.
ACGCCCGATGAGCTGCGCGCGATGACGGGGGAAAACGATTTGGAAAACGTGTTCGTACGTCTCACCCGCGAGTCGGCATCATGAGGACCGTCTTCATCGTCGCGCGTAAGGAGCTCGTCGATCTGTTTCGAGATCGCCGCACTGTTGCGCTCAGTCTGCTGCTGATGCCGATCATGTTCCCTGCGCTGATTCTCGGCGCGGTCGGCCTTGGCGAGCGCAAGACTCGCACCCAGCTCGAGAGCACGCTGCGGCTGCCGATCATCGGTGCCGAGCACGCGCCGAATCTCGTTCGTTACTTGCACGCGCACAACATCGAGGCCGAACCGGCGCCGGAGGATCCGGACGCGGAAGTGCGGGCGCAGAATTTCGATGCCGTGCTACGCATCTCGCCGGATTTCGGGGACAACTGGCGAAACAGCCGAAGCGCGAAGCTCGAGCTCATCTACGACAGCTCGCGCGAGGATTCGCGGATCCCGGTCGCCCGCGTGCGTAACGCGATCGAGCAATACAACCGTACGCTGGCGGTGCTTCGAACGATGCATCGCGGAATGAGCCCGGAGGTTCTGCAACCTGTCCGCATCGCACAGCGCGATGTCGCAACGCCGGAATCCAAGCGCGGCAGGTTGCTCGCGTTCCTTCCCTACCTGTTGATCTTGAGCAGTTTCCTCGGCGGCGCGTACCGCGTCATCGATGTGACAGCAGGCGAGCGCGAGCGGCAATCTCTGGAGCCGCTGCTGGCGACACCGACATCGAGAGCCGCAATCATGAGCGGAAAAATTCTCGCAGCGATTTGCTTCGGCATGCTGAGCCTGTCGCTCATATTGGCGGGATTCAAAATCAGCTTTGCCGTTGCGCCGGGACCGTTGCAGGTCGTCAATCCGTCGTGGCGACTCCTGCTCGAGCTCTTGCTCGCACTGTTACCGAT
>DATCLP010000018.1:0-1888 GCA_036563855.1 Steroidobacteraceae bacterium
GGTGTGGAGCGTGCCAGCGGCGATGTGATCGTGACGCTGCCAGCCTACGACCAAATCGAGCCCGCCGACATCCCAAAGCTGGTTGCAGCTGTCGAGACTGCCGACATTGCGATTGCGATGCGCAGTCCGCGAGTCGCCCGATTCTTCGACCGTCTGCGTCGCGCCACCTTCCACAAGCTCGTGCACTGGCTGATCGGCCCGCAGTTTCACGACTTGGGTTGCGGAGCGCGCGCCATACGCCGCAAGGTGTTCGACGAGATCGAAGTTTACGGCGATCAACATCGTTTCCTGCCGGTACTTGCCGACCGCCTCGGCTTTCGTGTCGTCGAGATCCCCGTGCGTCAATCGGCAAACGATCGGTTCCCCCATGTCTACCGGCCGCGCGAATACATGCGCTACGTGCTCGACTTGTTCAGCACGTTCTTCCTCGTGCGCTTCACGAAGCGCCCCCTGCGATTCTTCGGCATGGTCGGTGCGACGACGTTCGGCGTCGGCGTGCTGGCAGTCGGCTATTTGTGCATCGAACGGCTGGTGTTCAACGAGCCGCTGGCCGATCGCCCTGCCCTGCTTCTTGCAACGTTACTCGTCGTGTTGGGCATGCAGATCTTCGCGCTCGGGTTGCTCGGCGAGCTCATCATCTTCACTCATGCGCGGGACCTCAAAGACTATCGAGTCGAGGAAGTGATCGAGTTCGCGACGCCGAAGCCGGAGTCGGTGAGCGAACCGCAGGCGCCGGTCGTTCCGACGCCGAGAGAATCTGCATTACCGGCCGCTTCCCCTCACGCTGTTGCGTAAGAACGCGACTCGATGAGATCGGCTGCTACGGTACGGCAGCCGCCCCATTCTCGCTGTGCGCGACCCGCAGCCGCGCTGCCGCACGCGTCTGCGGCTCGGGCATGATGCGCATCGGCGCCGCCAGCGCGTCGATTCGAAACGGCGCCATCCCGCTATCGCGAACCCACATGAGCGCCTGACCGGCCTCGAGAGGCGTGCATTCGCTCGTGAGCCCGGGCGCATTGCCGCGTTCCCGTACACAGGCGAATGCGTTCGCCGGCTCGCCAAGCACGAGCAGGACCTGGATGGATTCGAGCAAGTTCGACGGCAATCGTTCGGGTTGAGCAGTGAGATAGATCCGACTAGCAGCACTCAGCCCAGCGGACCAAGCAATGCCTCCAGGGCCCAGCAGGGTTTCCGCTTCGTCGATCACGATCGCATGCGGTCTGCCGACACCGGACTGCAGGGCTGCGCAGTGTTCAAGGACACGCTCGACCTGGGCAGCACGGGCGGCGCCGCGCAGCGATGCCACGTTGACGACGACGCTTTGCAGCGGTTGTTCCAAGCAGGCAACGAAATCCGCAAAGCGCGGCGGCGACTGCTCGTCGCCGCACACTGCAAAGCCAGCGAAATGCTCGCGCTCTTCGCGCGCGGAATAACAGCCGACGATGCAGCATTGATATTGATGCGCGAGCAATTGGCTGACAATCGTGTTGCAAAGCGCCGACTTGCCGCTCGCGGGAGGACCTGCCATGAGAATGGAGCACGGCAGCGGAGGCAGCCAGATCTGCTGCTGTCCGTCGCGAGTACCGATGACGATGCGTCGGCGGGTCTGCGCACCCGCGAGGTCCGCTTCGAGCAGCTCGCGTGCGACTTCCATGACGCCTTCCGCGTAGCTGGCGTGCGTCACACGGTCGGCAACCCGCTTCAGAGACAACGAGGCATTCGCCACCGCGACCGAGTGCTCCGCCAGATCGAACAAGGCGATATCGTTCTCGGCATCTCCCACGGCGACCAGATTGCGCGCAGACAAACCGAGGTCTTCGAGCACGTACTGAACGCCGCTCGCCTTGCTCACACCGATCGGCAGAACGGCGATCGAGCTGCCGTTGTC
>DATCLP010000019.1:0-1882 GCA_036563855.1 Steroidobacteraceae bacterium
CTCGTTCGGGAAGTTTCCATCTGAGACGTTCAGCACGTATACGCTGTCCCATTCCTGGCCCTTCGCCGAATGGACGGTCGATAGGATGAGGTAGTCCTCGTCGAGCAACGGGTCGCCCGCCAAATCGCTGCTTGCTTGCGGAGGGTCGAGTGTCAGCTCGGTCAGGAATTTTTCGCGCGAAACGTATTGACGCGCGATCTGCTCGAGCTGATCGAGATCCCCGGCACGTACTTGCGCCGCATCGTAGAGGCGGTCGAGATGCGGTTCGTACCAGTGCCGCACGCGCTCGAATTGTCCGACCCACTCCGCCTCTGCGGCGAGCTCGCGTGCAAGCGCGACGAATTTCGGCCACTCCTCTTGAGCGGCTACAGGAATTTGATACTCCGCGAGGATTTGCCACGAGTAGCCGCTGGCTGCGAAGACTTTGAGGCAGCGATCGGCATGCGCCGGACCGACGCCCGGCAACAGTTGCAGCGTGCGAAATCCCGCGAGTTGATTCTTCGGATTGTCGATCCAGCGCAAGACGGCCAAGACATCCTTCACGTGAGCGGCCTCGAGGAATTTCAATCCGCCATACTTCACATAGGGAATATTGCGGCGGAGGAGCTCGACCTCGAGCACGTCGCTGTGATGCGAAGTGCGCATCAACACCGCTTGTTTGCGCAGCAGTGTCCCCTGCTCTCGTTGCGCAAGCACTTGCTCGACGATGTACAAGGCCTGCATCTGATCGTCCTGCACCGTGACGAGCTTCGGTTTGTCCTTCGATGCGTACGCCGAGCGCAGCGTCTTGTCGTAACGGCTCTGACTGTCGCGCATGAGCGCATTCGCCGCATCGAGAATCGGTTGCACGGAGCGATAGTTCTGTTCGAGCGTGACTATCTCGGCGGGCGGAGAGAATTGCTGCGGAAACTCGAGAATGTTGTCCACCGTCGCCGCTCGGAACGAATAGATCGCCTGAGCGTCGTCGCCGACGACGCAAACGCCCTCGCCGCGGGGTTTCATTGCCAAGAGAATCTCGGCCTGCAATGTGTTCGTGTCTTGATATTCGTCGACGAGCACGTGCTCGAACCGCGCGCCGAGCGCTTCGGCATACGTCGGTTCCTGCACGAGCACGTGCCAGTAGAGCAATAGGTCGTCGTAGTCGAGCAGCTGCTGCGCTTGTTTCATCTCGACGTACTTGCGAAACAGCGCACCCAGCTCTTGCTGCCACTCCTGACACCAGGGGAAGTGTTCTTCGAGGGTTTGCTGCAGCGTGCCCCGCGTATTGACGCGATGCGAATAGACGCCAAGGCACGTATCCTTACGCGGAAAGCGTTTGTCCTTTTTCGACAGCCCCAGCTCGTGGCGCGCCACGTCCATGAGATCGGCAGCATCGCCGCGATCGATGATCGAAAAATTCGGGTCGAGGCCGAGCGCATGCGCATATTCGCGGAGCACGCGGTTGCCGATCGCATGAAATGTGCCCGACCACATCAGGCGTGTCGCATTCGGATGGAAGGCGGTTTTGTTGCCCGCAGCGAGCGTTTCGCGCGCAATCGTCTCAGCACGCCGCAACATCTCTTGCGCTGCACGCCGCGTAAACGTGAGCAGCAAGATTCGCTCGGGCGGAACTCGCTTCAGCAACAAATGCGCTACGCGATGCGCCAACGTGTTGGTCTTGCCGGTCCCCGCGCCGGCGATGATCAGCAGCGGTCCGGCCTCGAACCGCCCATCGCGCTCGCGACCGTATGTCGCGGCCCGAAGCTGAGCGCAGTTCAGGCGTTGACCGAAAACGGGAGTGTCGGAAACGGGAGCTGCGTGCATACGGTAAGGATGCCGCAGGCCTGTATATAAAGCCAGCCCCGGCCGAACGCAGTTCGGCACGCCGTTCAGGCTGTAGACT
>DATCLP010000020.1:0-4714 GCA_036563855.1 Steroidobacteraceae bacterium
CCAAGTCGTTTTCAGCTCCTCGGACGTCTTTGTCGATTCTTTCGCAAGGATCTGTGCGCCGATCTCGGCAATCTCGCGATAGCGCTCTCGGTCGTATTCCTCTTTCGTGAAGTGCAATCCAGTTTGCGACAGCGCGAGCAACCGGCGGGCGAGATCGAGATTGGATGACATGGAACGCTCGTGATTCGCTGATTCGTGAGTCATGAGTCAGGGTTGACCCGAGACTCGCTGAAGTCAAGTCGCACGACGCGTCACCACGAGTATGCCGGTTCCCGATCCCGCTTCGTCTTCACCCCGTTCCCCATGAGCGAGAACGGAACCTTCGCGTTCGCGCGATCTTCTTCCCGTCGCCCGTGGCCCGTACCCCTTTGGGTATCATGTGCATCCCGCTGTCCCAGCTCTTCCTTCACGCTGCATGAGCCAACCCGCTTCGTCCTCCTTGCCGTCGAATCCGCTCGACGGCCGCGGCTTGACTGCAGGATTGACGGCATTCGTCATCTGGGGCCTGCTGCCGTTGTACCTGAAATTTCTGCAGAGCGTCTCTCCTCTGCAGATCACAGCGCATCGACTCGTCTGGGGCTGTCTGTTCGCCTTTGCGTGGCTCGCGCTGCGGCACGAGTTGGCGCAGGCGAAGATCGCGCTCGCTCAACCCGGCACTCGTTGGCGGCTGTGCTTGAGCGCTGCGCTCATCAGCGCCAACTGGATCACGTATGTGTGGGGCGTCGCGAACGAGCGCGTGGTCGAGACGAGCCTCGGCTACTTCGTCAATCCGCTCGTCAATGTCGTGCTCGGGGTGGTCGTGTTGTCCGAGCGCCTCAACCGCATTCAATGGACAGCGGTCGCGTTCGCAGCCGCCGGCGTCTCTTATCTCACCTGGAGCGCGGGACATCCGCCCTGGATTGCGCTGGTGCTCGCACTCTCGTTCGGGCTCTACGGGTTGGTTCGCAAAGTCGTCCGCGTAGACGCCCTGGCTGGACTTGCGAGCGAGACCTTGTTGCTGCTACCGATCGGCATCGGCTATCTGATCTGGTGCGAGATCGCAGGGATCGGCGCATTCGCACACCAAAGCCTCGGCATCGACGCGTTGCTGCTCCTCGGCGGCCCGCTCACGGCGATTCCGCTCGTGCTGTTCGCGTTCGCCGCCCGCCGCATCGCGTATTCCACGATCGGCCTGCTTCAGTACGTCGGCCCGACGCTCCAACTGCTGCTCGGGATCTTCGTCTTCCACGAGCCCTTTACGCGAGATCGGGCGATCGGCTTTGCGCTCATTTGGACTGCATTGGCGCTGTACGCGGCCGACGGCTACTGGCGCTCGCGCAAGACGGCGGTGCTGCGTTGAAAGCGAACGGGATCTCACCGCCTCAGTTGCCTGCTTGACAGTCTGTGCATATTTATGCACGATGTCTGGGTTTTTATGCACAGGCCCAGGCCAACCTCTATTCATGGCTGCCGAGCTGAATCAAGCCGTTACGCGCCGCGCGGCGATTCTCCGGATCATCCGGGAGTCGACCGTGCACAGCCAGGAAGAGCTGGTGAAGGCGCTGCGCAAGCACGGTTTCGAGGCAACGCAATCGAGCATCAGTCGAGATCTGCGCGAGCTCGGCGTCGCGAAGGCAGGCGATCGCTACATCCTGCCGGGCGAAGCCATCGCGGAAACGAACCCGTTTCTGGCAGTCGCTTCTTTCGTGCTGGCAATTCGCACAGCCGGTCCCTCTCTGACGGTCGTCAAGACTGCGAGCGGCCATGCGCAAAGCGTGGCCGTTGCCATCGATAACGCGAACTGGCCCGAGGTCGTCGGAACGATTTCGGGCGACGACACGATTTTCATCGCCACGGAGAATGCGCGCGATCAGCGCAAGCTCCTCGAGCGTCTGCGCAACGTTTTCGGCGACCGCACCGGCTGATCGCGCCGGCGAGCCACCCTATTCCAGCAGCCGTTATTCACGCTCATGACCGACACACTTCCACCCGGCAATGAACCCATTTTGCTCGCCTTTTCGGGCGGCCTCGACACGTCGTTCCTCGTTCCGTGGCTGAAGGAGCGCTACGGCCGTCCGGTCGTGACGGTCACCGTCGATACCGGCGGCATCGATGCGGAAGCTGCGAAAGTGCTCGACAAGCGGGCCCGCGATCTCGGCGCTCAGGACCACATCCTGGTCGATGCGAAGAAGGGCTACTTCGAACAGGTGATCAAGTACTTGATCTTCGGGAACGTGAAGCGCGGCCAGATGTATCCGCTGTGCGTCGGCGCAGAACGCGTCATGCAGGCGCAGACCATTGCGGAGTTGGCGCGCAAGCTCGGTACGAAAGTCGTTGCGCACGGCTGCACGGCGGCGGGCAACGACCAGGTGCGCTTCGAAGTGGCGCTGCGGACGTTGGCGCCCGAGCTCACGATTCTTGCGCCCGTTCGCGATCAGGCGTTCAAGCGGCCCGATCAGCTCAAGTACCTCGAAGAGCGCAAGCTACCGATTCCGCCGTACGGCGCCGCGTATTCCGTGAACCGTGGGCTCTGGGGCGTCACGATCGGCGGCAAGGAAACGCTAACGTCGGAGGGCAGCATTCCCGATCACGCCTGGGTCTTGTCGAAGGATGCGTTCACCAAGCCGAGCGCTCCGGAGTCGCACACGATCAGTTTCGAGAAAGGCGTGCCGTGCGGCCTCGACGGCGAGACGCTCGATCCGGTCGCGGTCATCGAGCGGCTCGAAACGATCGGCGCAAAATTCGGCGTAGGCCGCGGCATTCATCTCGGCGACACGATCATCGGCACGAAAGGACGCGTCGCATTCGAAGCGCCGGCGGCCGAAGTGCTGATCAGTGCGCACCGCGAACTCGAAAAGCTCGTGATGACAGGGCGTCAGCAGCGCATCAAGGACATGGTCGCCGGCCCCTACGGCGATCTCGTGCACGAAGGCCAACACTTGGATCCGGTGTGCCGCGACATCGAAGCGCTTTTGGTGTCTTCGCAAGCGCGCGTTACCGGCAACGTACGCGTGCTGTATCGACCCGGCCATGCGTTCGTCGAGGGTGTCACTTCGCCTTACTCGTTGATGGCTGCATCGAAGGGTGTCTACGGAGAAGCGGCCGGCGAATGGACAGCAGCGGATGCGCTCGGTTTCTCCAAGATGGTCGGATTGCCGGGCATGTTCTGGGCCCGCGCCGGCAAGGCAAAGTGAAGTGACCTTCAGCCTCGAGAACAGCGCCAGATGAAGACCGTCGTCGTCGACAAGATCGCCTCGATCACGCAGGCGTTGAACCTGAAACACGAGCTGCGTGTGGAAACGCATGACATCCCCTGCGAAGAGGGCGTCGTGCTCGTCTGCGAAATTCTCAACAACAAGTCGACGTACAACACGCTCGAGCTCACGAGCGGCCGCATGGCGAAGCTCTCGAAGGGCGACATCATCGTCGGTGCGCTCGGTCACCGTCAGGCGTTGTTCGGTTATTCGGGCCATTTGCCGACGTCGGTGAAAGAAGGCGACGTCATTCAAGTGTTGAACATCGGCGGTGTGCTCGGCGTCTGCGATTCGGCAAATCCCGAGAAAGGTCGGCCGTTCGATGCACGCGTGATCGGCGTCGTGCTGCAGTTTCCGTACTTGGGCGAACGCATCGGCGTACCTGCGAGAGTCGGCTACAAGCGGCTCGACGAGAATGCCACGCTGGATACGCGCGGCGTTCCGGTGGTCGCGCTCGCCGGCACGTGCATGGAAGCCGGCAAGACAGCCGCCGCGTGCGCGATCGTTTCGCGTATGCGACATCGCGGTTTGATCGTTCATGCATTCAAGGCGACCGGCGTCTCGCTTCGACGCGACATTCTCGCGATGGAAGATGCCGGCGCACGGCGCAGCATGATCTTTACGGACTTCGGTGTGGTCACGACGACGGCCAAGAACGGTCCGCCGCTCACGCGCGCATTGCTCACCGAAATGTCGCAAGGCGAGCCCGATGTGATCATCTTCGAATTGGGCGACGGCCTGCTCGGTGCGTACGGGGTGGAAGCGATTCTCTCCGCTCCTGACATTCGTGCAGCGCTGACGTCCGTCGTGTTGTCGGCGAACGATCCGGTTGCGGCTTGGGGCGGAGTGAAGCTGTTGCGAGAGCGGTTCGGCATCGAGCCTGCCGTCGTCACCGGTCCTGCGACGGACAACGCCGTGGGCGTGAAGATCATCCGCGAACAGTTCGGCGTTCCTGCCTTCAACGCGATCACCGATGGCGCAGCGCTCGGCGATTGCGTCATTGAATCGCTGGGTATCAAGCCGAGGCGCGCGGCGAGCGCGGAGTGATTTCGCGTCATCGACAGTAGGGTTAGAACGTTGAGCACTCAGAAACTTCCCGCGATCGTCCTCGGCGGCACCGGCTACGTCGCCGGCGAGCTGCTGCGCCTGATCGCGGCACATCCGTTCGTCGAGCTGAAGGCGATCCTTTCGGACAGCCAACCGGGCGAGCCGATCGCGAAATACTTCGCGCACCTTGCGCCGGCATATCCGGAGCTCAAGTTCTCGAGCCTCGCCGAGATCGCACAACTCGTCGGCACCTTGCCGAAATCGGTCATCCTTTCGGCGGCACCGCACGGTGTCGCTGCGAAGCTCATCGACGATTTGCTGAAGGCCGCAGAAGCGAAAGGCACACAAACGACGGTCATCGACATTTCGGCCGATTACCGGTATTCGACACCGAGCGCATATGAAGCGGTGTACAAGCACGCGCACGGCGCACC
>DATCLP010000021.1:0-3355 GCA_036563855.1 Steroidobacteraceae bacterium
CTGCACCATCGCCGTGGAGGACGACATGGTCGAGGCGGCAGCAGCACTGCGTGCAGCCGCCGCAAAATCAGAGCTCTCGCCGGAAGTCGTGGCCGTTCCGAGCATCTACCCTGCCGGCGGCGAACGACAGCTCATCGCGACGCTGACCGGTCAGGAGGTGCCGTCGGGCAAGTTGCCCCAAGACATCGGCATCGTATGCCAGAACGTCGGCACCGTTGCAGCCGTTGCACGATGGATTCGCGAAGGCGAGCCGTTGATCCGCCGTATCGTGACCGTTACGGGCAGCGCGACGAAAGAGCCTGCGAACCTCGAAGTATGTCTCGGCACGCCGATTACGACGCTCATCGCCGATTGCGGCGGATATGCCGCGGCGCCTGCGCGGCTGATCATGGGCGGCACGATGATGGGCATTGCTCTCGAGCACGACCGTCACGTCGTCGTGAAGGGCACGAACTGCATCGTCGCCGCCACGCTCGAAGACCTCGCGCCGCCGGGCCCGGAAATGCCTTGCATCCGGTGCGGCGCTTGTGCCGAAGTCTGCCCCGCGTTCCTGTTGCCGCAGCAGCTTCATCGGTATGTGCTCGCGGGCGAGCTCGACAATCTCGACCGTTACGGACTCATCGATTGCATCGAATGCGGATGTTGCGATTACGTCTGTCCGAGTCAGATTCCGCTCGTGAAAAGGTTCCGAGAAGCCAAGCCCGAGCTCGTGCGCTATCTGGACATGCGCGCGATGGCGCCGGTATCGAAGGCAAGCTTTGAGGCCCGCGAAGCACGGCTCGCCCGACTCGAGGCCGAACGGCAGGCACAGCTCGCAGAGAAGCGTCGCGCGCTCGCGAAGAAGACCGAGAATTCATGATCGAGACGTCCAACAGCACGCCGGCCGTCGATACGCCGTTGCCTACGCTGCAACCCCCGCACACTATCGCACCGAACAGCGTCAGCCGCGTGATGCGCCTCGTGCTGATCGCGCTCGCGCCCGCGATTCTCCTGCACGCGGTCTTTTTTGGCGTCGGCATTCTCGTTCAGGTGCTGCTCGCCATCGCAGCGGCGTTGGCGGCCGAGTACGTCGCGCTCCGTCTTCGCCGGCAACCCGTACGCAAATACTTGCTCGACGGAAGCGCGGTCATCACCGCCGTCTTGCTTGCGATGTGTCTGCCGTCGCTCGCGCCATGGTGGTTGGTCGTGAGTGGTACTGCTTTCGCCATTTTGATCGCCAAACATTTGTACGGCGGGCTAGGCTCCAACCTGTTCAATCCGGCGATGGTCGGTTACGCCGTGCTGCTCGTGTCGTTTCCCGTGCAACTTACGCGGTGGCCTTCGCCGGACGTCGCCGGGCTAGCGACCGTCGATCTGACGTTCCTCGAAACGCTGCGCACGATCTTCGTCGGCACACTGCCCCCGGGCACCACCTGGGACGCGGTGACTTCGCCGACGCCGCTCGATGCTGTGCGCACCGGCTTGCAGGGCGGCCTGACGCTTCAAGAGGCGCAAGCCGCGCCGACGTTCGGTTTGGTCGGCGGCCGCGGTTGGGAATGGGTCAATCTCGCAGTGCTCGGTGGCGGACTATGGCTTCTCGTGCTCAAGATCATCCGCTGGCACATTCCGGTCGCCGTGCTCGCAGGGCTGGCAATTCCGGCGACGATCATGCACGTGATCGATCCGGGCAGCTACGCGGGCGCCTTCTTTCATCTGACGGCCGGCGCGAGCATGCTCGGCGCATTCTTCATCGCGACCGATCCGGTTTCGGCGGCCACCACCGACCGCGGGCGGCTCGTCTACGGATTCGGCATCGGACTCATCGCCTATACGATTCGCACTTGGGGCGGCTATCCCGACGGAATAGCGTTTGCGGTGCTGCTCATGAATCTCGCCGTACCGCTGATCGACCGTTACACGGTGCCGCGCATCTATGGCCGCGCAACCTGACCGCACGATTTCCCGCGAACGCATCGTCGGAGCGGCAGCGCTCGTTCTCGTCGCGATCGCTTCGGCCATCGTGCTGAGCTTGCTCGACGGCGCGACGGAAGCACGCATCGAGCGCAACGCGCAGCAATGGATTCTCGAACGCTTGAACCAGCTCGTGCCTGCAGAGGCACGCGACAACGATATCCTGGCAGATACGGCGATCGCTCGCTCGCCCGACCTGCTCGGCACATCGCGTCCGATCACGATCTACCGCGCGCGCAAGGCGGGCCGACCGGTTGCCGTCATCTTGCACACCGTCGCGCCCGACGGTTATCGCGGTCCCATCGAGCTGCTCGTCGCCATCGATGTCGAAGGGCGACTGCTCGGCGTCGAAGTTCTACGCCACCAGGAAACGCCGGGATTGGGCGATCAATTTCGCAACCGCAATAGCGACTGGCTGCCCAAGTTTCGGGGCCGATCGCTCGACGATCCGCCCCAACAGCGCTGGGCGGTGCGCAACGACGGCGGCGATTTCGACGCTTTCACCGGCGCCACGATCACACCGCGAGCCATCGTCAAGGCCGTTCGCCGAGCGCTCGAGTTCCATAGGGCGAAGCGTTCCGTTCTGTTCACGGCCGAGCCTGGAAGCACGATTCGCTGATGCAAGACGAGCTGCAAACTTCTCCGGTTCCTCAAGCACCGCCCGACGTGCTTGCGCTGATTGCATTGTGTCCGCTGCTCGCCGTGAGCGATACGATTCCCAATGCGTTCGCAGCGGGCATTGCCATGCTCGTCGTGGCCATAGGCTCGACTGCGATCGCCGGTATTCTGCCGCGTTGGCTCGATGAAGAACTCGGGTTCGCTGCGCTCGCGCTGATCGTCACGACGGTCGTGACAGCGATCTCGTTATGCGCGCATGCGTGGTTCCCCGGGACCTACGATTCGCTGGGAATCTTCTTGCCGCTCATCGTCACGAACGTGCTCCTGATCGTACAGGCAACACGTTCGACGCCGACGCGTGCGCTCGCGACGGCTGCAAAAACGGCTGCTTTCGTGTTCGGAACGATGCTGACGCTCGGCATCGGACGCGAGGTCGTCGGTCGAGGATCCGTGCTGCGGGATTCGCAGCGCATGTTCGGCGACTGGGCCGAAGGACTCCATCAACAACTGTTTCGCGAGGACATGGGCTTTCTGCTCGGAGTCCTGCCGCCGGGCGCTTTCATCGCGCTCGGATTATTGTTCGCATTCGTCAAATGGGTGCGCCGCCTGAAACAACGATGAATCCAAGAAAAATCCGCGCGATCTTCGAGCGATTCAAGAAAGCGAACCCGAAGCCGACGACAGAGCTGGAATATCGAACGCCGTTCGAGCTGCTGGTCGCAGTCATCTTGTCTGCGCAGGCGACCGACCGCAGCGTCAATCTTGCAACGCGCGCGCTGTTCGAGCA
>DATCLP010000022.1:0-9575 GCA_036563855.1 Steroidobacteraceae bacterium
CATTCAGCGGCGGCCGCGGCTACGGCATCGCCTGTCCGAAAAAGTCCGGGCAGGGGGTCTTCGAGCCCAGAGTACGCGGCCACGGCCGGACGCGGGGCCCGAATTTCTGGGGAATTCGCAGGGTTTTAGTGCCAATCGGCAAATGCGGGAGTATGCTTTTCGGCAGCCTTCGAACCTGGGTCACGAACGTGCAATTCCCTCAACCCGCTTTGACACGAGACGAGATCGCCAGGGCCATTCAGGATTGCGGGCTGAAGCCCACCGAGCAACGCGTGCGCATCGCCGAAATCCTGATGCAGACGCCGAAGCACATGACCGCAGATCAGATTCTCGCGATCGTACGGGCTTCGAACCGACCGATCTCGAAGGCGACGGTCTACAACACGCTCAAGGCCCTTTGCGATCACGGACTGATCCGGCAAATCCACCTGGATCCAGAGCGTTCGGTGTACGACTCCACGCGCGCCCCGCATCATCATTTCCACGATCTCGATACGGGCGAGCTTCGGGACATCGGTCCCGAGGAGATCGAATTCAGCCGGTTCCCGGCCATCCCCGAGGGCATGGAAGCGGAAGGCGTCGAGGTCGTCATCCGCTTGAGGCGCAAGCAAAGCTCATAAGCGGCGATTTCCGCGAGGCGGCGGCCTATCGCCTATCGCGCTCTCAGTCTTTATACTGCGCGCCCTCGCGCCGGAGTAGCTCAGCTGGTAGAGCAGCGCATTCGTAATGCGCGGGTCGGGAGTTCGAATCTCTTCTCCGGCACCACTTCCTGCGACGCCGCGCTCTGCGCGGCGTTGCTTTTTGCAGGTCGCAAGAATTGACGTGGTCGCGAGGCCCATTCGTACAAGATCGCATCGACGCCTGACTCGCGGACGACGATTCGTCTATCGAGTCGCCGTGCGGCTCGCTCGGTTGATCGTCGAAACGTATTGGCGCACCTGTCGCATTACGATCATCGGCGAAGCGCAACTGCATGCGCTCATCGCCGAGCACGGCGCAGTCGTTCCCGTGTGCTGGCATCAGCACCTGCTCATGTGTGCGCGCTTTCTCGTGAGCAAACCCGGCGGGATGAAACCGGGCTTCATGATTTCGCCGTCTGTCGACGGCGAGGCGCCGACATGGCTGGCGCAGTCCTACGGCGCACACGTCGTGCGCGGTTCCGGCTCGTACACCGGCGTGCGCGCGTTGCGCGGCGTTCACCAAGCGATCGTGAAGGAAGGGATTTCGCCTGGAGTGACGCCGGACGGACCGCGCGGGCCGCGCTTCAAGTTCAAACCGGGCGCCATCTTCGCGGCGCAAATTTCCGGCAAGCCCGTCGTGCCGATCGCATTCGCAGCGAAGCCGGCGTTCGTGCTCGATACGTGGGACAAGTTCGTGCTGCCGGTGCCGTTCGGCCGTGTGGTGCTCGCGATCGGCGAACCGTATTTTCCGCCGCAGCGCATGACCGACGAACAAATGCAGGCAGCGCAAGAAATGATGGAACAGCGGATGCTGGCGACGTATCGCACCGCGCGCGAAGCACTCGCATCACCTGCACAGTAGCGATGTCATCGGCAGTGTTCGTCGGCGCATTCGCCTTCTTCGATCTGAATCGTCGCATGCGTGATACCGTACTGCTCTTGCAGCACGGCTTTCGTGTCGCGCAGCACGGTAGCGTGATGCGCTCCGGCAACGACGGTCGCATGCATCGTCATCAAGGGCTCGTGCGGTCCGACGAGCCACAAATGCACGTGATGGACGTCGCGAATGGCGGGAATCCGTTGCTCGAGCGTCCGACGCAATTCGTCGACGTCGAGTCCTTCGGGCGCCCCTTCCATCAAAATGTGCGTCGAACGGCGCACGAGCGTCCACGCGCTGCGCACGATCAGCGCGCACACGATGAGCGACGTCAGTGGATCCGCTGCCGTCCAGCCCGTGAAGAAAATGATGATCGCTGCAACGATCGCGGCGACGGAGCCGAGGAGGTCCCCAATCACGTGCAAGGTCGCCGCTGCGACGTTCATGTCGTGCTCATGACCGCGGCGGAGCAGCGCAAAAACGATCAAGTTGACCGCGAAGCCCAACGAGCCGATCCAAATGACCGTCAGGGCATCGACAGGACGCGGAACGAACAAGCGCTGCAGCGCTTCGTAGGCAATCCAGGCCACGATGATGAGAAGGGCGCAGCCGTTCACGAACGTGGCCAGGACGCGCGTGCGCTGATAGCCGAACGACCGCCGCGCATCGGCGGGTCGCGATGCGATGCGGCTGGCCGCCCAGGCAAGCGCCAAAGCGCCTGCATCGGTCAGCATGTGTCCCGCGTCCGCGAGCAACGCGAGGGATCCCGCCAACAGGCCGCCGACGAGCTCGACCGCCATGAACGTGAGCGTCAAACCGAACGCCCACGCGAGCACCTTTCTGCTCTGACCTTCGTGGCTGTGCAAGTGGTCGTGAGGACGCCCGCGATCTGCCGGCGTGCGCGCCGGACCGCGAACCGCCGCGTGATCGTGAATGTGCTCGTGTCGATGCATGGCCATGCGGGGCCGCCCTCTCGCGCGGACATTAGCAGATTCGGCCGAGGCTATACTGCGGGATAGCGGCATGAAACTGTCAGTCGTCATCCCGGTGTGCAATGAGGCCGAAAACGTCGGCCCGCTTGCGCACGAAATTCACACGGCGCTGCAGCCCTTCCAGCCGTTCGAGATCATCTTCGTCGACGACGGCAGCACCGACGGTACGGTTCAGGCGCTCGAGGAAGCGCGCCGTAGCGGCGTCAGCGAGCTTCGGGTGCTGCGTCATTCGCGCCGCAGCGGACAGAGCACGGCCGTGCTGACAGGCGTGCGTGCGGCGCGGGCCGAATGGGTGGCGACGCTGGATGGCGACGGTCAAAACGACCCCGCCGACATCCCTGCGCTGATCGCGGCGGCCGAAGAGGCGCACCGCAGCGGGAACACGGCGCTCAAGCTCGTCATGGGCAATCGCAAGACGCGCCGCGATACGTGGCTGCGTCGGATCTCTTCACGAATTGCGAACGGCGTACGCGCGTGGATGTTGAACGACGGCACGCCCGATACGGGATGCGGAATCAAGCTTCTGCATCGCGCGACATTTCTCGAGCTGCCGCATTTCGACCACATGCATCGTTTCCTACCGGCGCTCTATCTGCGCGCCGGCGCACAAGTGATCTCGGTGCCGGTGCGGCATCGACCGCGTTTGCGCGGGCGATCGAAATACGGCGTGCACAACCGGCTGTGGGTCGGCATCGTCGATTTGTTCGGCGTGCGCTGGCTCATCAAGCGCGCGCCGCCGCGGGTTCAGGTGGAAGAGCAATAACCCCTAGGCTATAGACTGTAGGCCGTAGGCTGTAGAACAGCTCTTCGTTGGTCACGGACGCTGATCGCCTCGCCTTCGCATTCTCCGCATTGTTCTTCGTCGCATGGCTTCATCTCTTTCTCTTGCTACAGCCTCCAGCCTAAAGCCTATCGCCTGGCCGCGGCTCGCATCGCCGTCGCATCCTATGCCAGAATCGAATGAAGCTGTGTCGGCCTAGTTAGAACGTAGTACGTAGTACCGACCTCCGGCTGGCGCAGAGCGAGGTCCCGGATGATGTTTCTCGGCCCTGCGGTTGGACCGCACGAACGTATTTATTGGCGCCCGCTCCCGCGGAGCGACATGGGCCGTCTTCAGCGATGTGGGATGTGAATTGACCAGCGTCCATGGCCAGTAACCCCTCAGACCCCAGGGATACGACGATCCCCCGGCCGGCGGCTGCAGGGTTGTTCAGTGCTCGTACGCATTCGCGCCGAGGGAAAGTCGGCCTGGACGTGTTGCTCACGAAAGCCGCTGTCGATTTTCAGAATTGCGAGACGGCCACGCCCGAGCACTTGCTTCGCGAGAATCTCGAGAACTTGCGCGAAGCCGCGGGTCTCGACGCCATCTTCATCGCCCGCTTTTGCAACGAGCGTCGCTCTATCGAAAGCGTGATCTCCTCCGCCAGCATGTTCACGGCCTTCAATCCGGCCGTGCTGACCGGCGAATCGCTCGAGCGCGTGCCGTATCTGCGCGATCACCTCGGGCACCTGCGCGTGATCGAGATGCGAGATACATCTCAGCCGCGACGCGAGCTGCGTTCGGAAGGCGCATGGTTCGCGTCGCTGCAGGTGGCGGCAGTTCTCCTGATCGGCTTTGCAGTGCGCGGCAAGGCTGCAGGGTTCATGGCGCTGTGCTCGGCCCAGCCCCGCGAAAGCTGGGATGCGAACCTGCATTTGATGCTGAAGCTCCTTGGTTCGAGCTATTCGAGCGGCTTGGAGCGCATGCAGTACAAGGCGCATTTCGAAGACATCGAGGAGCGCAACGCGCTGGCGCTGTACGGCGCCAACGACGGCATCTGGGACTTCGATCTGGAGAAAAAGACTTCGTATTTCTCGCCGCGCTGGAAGTCGATGCTCGGTTACACGGACGAAGACATCGAGCTCACCGACTGGCAGCAGTTCGTTCATCCGGAAGACCTGCCGCGCGTGCTCGAAGCGCTGCGCAACCATCTCTCGGGTAAAGAGCCGCTCTTCGAGAGCATGCACCGATTGAAGCATCGCGACGGGGTGTGGCTCTGGGTCGTGAGCCGCGCAAAGGCGCGCATCGACGAGCAGGGCAGGGCAAAGCGCATCGTCGGCGTCGACTTGGATGTCACCGAACGCAAGTTGTACGAGGATGCGCTGTTCAAGGAAAAGGAAAGCGCGCAGATCACGCTGCAATCGATCGGCGATGGCGTCATCACGACGGACTCGAATTGCCGCGTCGAGTACATGAATCCCGTTGCGGAGCAGCTCACAGGATGGCGCCTGGAGCACGCGCAAGGTCGGCCGATCGATGAAATCTTCCGCAGCTTCCACGAAGAAACCTGCGAGCCGCTCGAGAACCCGCTTGCCGTTGCGATCCGGCGCACGCGCGCGATCAAGTCCGTCCGCCCGACATTGTTGATCCGCCGCGACGGCAACGAGCTCTATATCGAGAGCTGCGCATCGCCGATCCGCGACAACACCGGCGCCGTCTCCGGCGGTGTGCTCGTGTTCCACGACGTGAGCGAGAGCCGCGAGCTCAATCGCAAGCTGTCGTATCACGCAAGCCACGACATCCTCACGGGTCTCGTGAACCGGCGCGAATTCGAAGCGCGCCTCGAGCGCGCATTGAAGAGCGCACGCGCCCGAGAGGCTTCTTACGCGCTGTGTCACATCGACCTCGATCAGTTCAAGATCATCAACGACAACTGTGGCCACAGCGCCGGCGATGCTTTGCTCGGTCAGGTCGGTGCGTTGCTGAAATCGAAGATCCGTTGGCGCGATACGGTGGCGCGTCTGGGCGGCGATGAGTTCGGCGTGCTCCTCGAAAGCTGCTCGATCGAGGAGGGCATTCGCAGTGCGGAGGCGCTGCGGGAAGCGATCCGGAACTATAAGTTCGTGTGGGAAGACCGTACGTTCCGCCTCGGCGCAAGCATCGGTGTCGTGCCCATTACGCCCGACAACACCGATGTCGCTTCGCTCCTGTCGGCCGCCGACAGTGCATGTGCGATCGCCAAAGAGAACGGGCGCAATCGCATCTACAGCTTCCACGAGAACGACATCGATCTCATGCGTCGGCGCCGCGAGATGCAGTGGGCGGCGCGCATCAACAACGCGCTCGAAGACGGCCGCTTCGAGATCTATCGCCAGGTGATCCAGCCCTTGCAGCGGCCCGAGCCGGGGCTGCACTACGAGCTCTTGCTGCGTATGCGGGATGAGGCCGGCAAGATCGTTGCACCGGATCAGTTCATCGCAGCGGCGGAACGTTATGGCCTCACGCCGAACATCGATCGTTGGATGATCGAGCACGCGTTACGCTGGTTGGTGTCGGAAGCCGATGAGCGCGAAAAGCTCGCTCTGTGCTCGATCAATCTGTCGGGCCAAAGCCTGGGCGACGACAAGTTCCTGCCGTTCGTGATCGATCATTTCCATCGCAGCGGCATCGATGCCTCGAAGATTTGCTTCGAAATCACCGAAACGGCGGCGATCGCGAGCTTCTCCCAGGCCAATCGCTTCATTCATGCACTGAAAGAGCTCGGCTGCCGCTTCGCGCTGGACGATTTCGGCACCGGACTGTCCTCCTTCGGGTACCTCAAACACTTCCCCGTCGATTTCCTCAAGATCGACGGCAGCTTCGTCAAAGAAATCCTGCACGACCCGATCGATCGGGAAATGGTGCGCTCCATCAACGAGATCGGGCATCTCACCGGCAAACAGACGATCGCCGAGTTCGCCGAGAACAATGAAATCATCGAAATGCTGCGCGGCCTCGGCGTCGACTACGCCCAGGGATACGGCATATCGACGCCGCAGCGGGTCTTGAAGCTGGCGGCCGGCTAGGCCGCGATCCGAGCGACCCGACCGAGGGTCGGGTATCCGACGTGGGCAATGTCCACGCTTGCAGGCCCTTTGATGCGGCTGGTATTTTGCCGGGCCTTCGCTGGTTCTAACCGTGACCCTCGGCAGCTTCGGCTGCCCCATTCACTTGGAGAGCTTCGATGAGCTTTACGCTTCCTCCGCTTCCCTTTTCGACAAACGCTTTGGCCGAGCGCGGTATGTGCCAGGAGACGCTCGAGCTGCACCACGGCAAGCACCATCAGGCGTACGTGACGAACCTCAACGGACTCGTCGAAAAGAACGATGCGCTCAAGGGCAAGAGCCTCGAAGAACTGATCAAGCTGTCCTACAACAAGGAGGACCTTGCAGGTGTGTTCAACAACGCCGGCCAAGTCTGGAATCACACGTTCTTCTGGAACAGTCTGTCGCCGAACGGCGGGGGCGTCCCCGGCAAACTGGAGAAGAAGCTGAAAGAGGATTTCGGCAGCGTCGATGAGTTCAAGGCGCAGTTCAAAGCGGCGGCTGTCGGTCAGTTCGGATCGGGCTGGGCCTGGCTTATCCAGGGCAAGGACGGCAAGCTCAAAGTGACGAAGACGCCGAATGCGGTGACGCCCATCGCAACGGACGAGGGCAAGCCGCTGCTCGTCCTCGACGTGTGGGAGCACGCGTACTACATCGATTTCCGCAACCGCCGTCCCGACTTCACGGACAACTTCTTGAACCGGCTGGCGAACTACGAGTTCGCAGAGGCCAACCTCGGCTGAGCCTCACGGTGCCCATTCTCAGGGCACCGTCTCATCTCGCTCTTGTCTTTGGGGCGACCGCTTCACGCGGTCGCCTCATTCCATCGTAAATCGCATCGACAGATCGACGGCCCGGACGTGTTTTGTTAGGGCGCCGACGCTGATGTAGTCGACACCGGTTGCGGCAATGTCCCGAATCGTCTCGAGCGTGACGTTGCCGGAAGCCTCGAGCTCGACTTTCTTGCCTGAGCTTCGCGTGAGCGCGACGGCCTCCCGCATTTCGTCCAAGGTGAAGTTGTCGAGCATGATGCGATCGACGTCGCTCGCGAGCGCCTGACGCAGCTCGTCCAGATTCTCGACTTCCACTTCGACGAGCGCCGATCCCGCAACTTCGCGCGCGCGTTGCACCGCGGCTGCGAGCGAACCTGCCGCCGCAATGTGGTTCTCTTTCACGAGCACGCCGTCGAACAGTCCGATGCGATGGTTCGTACCGCCGCCGCAGCGCACGGCGTATTTCTGCGCGAGCCGCAAGCCGGGCAACGTCTTGCGCGTATCGAGAATCCGGGCGCCGGTGCCGGCGATCGCATCCACGTAGCGGCGTGTCGCGGTCGCCGTGGCCGAGAGCGTTTGTAAGAAATTGAGTGCCGTTCGTTCGCCCGTGAGGATCGAGCGCGCAGGCCCCTCGAGCTCGCAAAGCGTTTGATTCGCTTCGATCCGGGCGCCTTCTTCCGCGAGCCAATGGACGGTAACGCGCGGGTCGATCTGCCGAAACACGGCCTCGAACCAGTCGCGGCCGCAAAGTACCGCCGACTCCCGGCAGATGACCGTCGCGCGTGCCGTGCGCTCCGCGGGAATCAATGAGGCGGTCAAGTCGCCCGAGCCCAAGTCTTCCTCGAGGGCGCGCGCAACCTGTTCTTCTCGAGCGGTATTGAGGTTTGTCGTCGAATTCATTCGGATATCCGCTAGCTTGAAAGTGCCTACCGTATCCGGTCGTTACGGGCCGATCCAGCCACGGACGGGCGCTTTCGTTGAACAATGGTCGGGGGCTCCCCATAATCGCTGTGCTGCGCTCTTCCTATGCACGAGTTTCCCGAGCCCGATCCCAGCGCCTCGCCTTGCATCAAGGTGTGCGTGCTGGATTCCGAGCAAATGTGCATCGGCTGCGGGCGGCTCTTGCAGGAAATCGCAGATTGGTCGCAGATGTCTCCGGCCGAGCGGGCCGCCGTGAACGACCGCGCCGCGGCACGGCTGCGCTCTCGGGAGCGTCGATAGGCCGCCAAGGGTCTGCGGCCGCTCAAGGCAATAGAGGTACCAACGTGGACGTTATCGAGCGAATCAAGAGCCAGCTCTCGGCACACCCGGTGCTGCTGTACATGAAAGGTACGCCGGATTTCCCTCAATGCGGATTCTCGGCGACGGCCGTCCGCGCGCTGAACGCCGTCGGGGCGAAGTTCGCGTACGTGAACATCTTCGAGGACCCGGAGCTGCGTGAGGCGCTGAAGCAGTACTCCAATTGGCCGACGTACCCGCAGCTCTACGTCAACGGCGAGCTGATCGGCGGTTCGGACATCATCGTCGAGATGTACAAGAGCGGCGAGCTCGCGAAGCTCGTCGGAGGCACCGAAGAAGCCAAGACCGGTTGAAACCTGCCCCGACCGCGGCCGGCTCAGTCGGACGTGTCGAGCGCAGGCTGCAGGTTCGTGCCGAGCGCCGCCTGCATCTTGTTGCAGATCAGACAGAACAATTGCGCCGTCTGCTGTGCATCGTAGGCGGCGTTGTGCGCTTCCTTCGAGTCCCACGCAATTCCAGCCGCCTGGAGCGCCTTCGAGAGCACCGTTTGTCCGAACGCGACGCCTGCGAGCGTCGCGGTGTCGAAGCTCGAGAAGGGGTGAAACGGATTGCGCTTGATGTCGTTACGGGCGACGGCGGCGTTCAAGAAATTCAAGTCGAAGTAGGCGTTGTGGCCAACGAGGATGGCGCGGGTGCACTCGTTCTCTTTCATCGCCTTGCGGATGTCCTTGAAGAGCCGCGTCAGGGCTTCCCTTTCGGGAATCGCCGGCCGAAGCGGATGAAATGGGTCGATGCCGGTCACGGCGAGCGAGGCCGGTTCGAGCTTCGCACCTGGGAAGGGCTGAATGTGATAACGCCAGCTCTCGCCCGGCCGCAGCGTTCCGTCGCTTTGGACCTCGATCAACACCGCCGCGATTTCGAGCAGCGCATCGGTATTCGGATTGAATCCGCCGCATTCGACGTCGATGACGACGGGCAGGAACCCGCGGAAACGGCGTGCCATTAAAGGCTTTTCGCTCAACGCTCGCTCTCCTCAAGACGCTCGAACGCGCCAACCGATCGATTCGCCGGCGCGAAACGGTACGAGCTCATCGGCACCGAAAGGATACGTCGCGGGCACGGTCCACGATTCTCGCGACAAAGTGACTTGCCCTTCGTTGCGGGGCAGTCC
>DATCLP010000023.1:0-9592 GCA_036563855.1 Steroidobacteraceae bacterium
GTCGAAGTCCGTGCGCGACGCTGGACGATTCATCGGTGCACCAGGTTCGAGCTCATCGAAGGCGATCGATTCACTAGAGGTGCGCCGCGTGCAAGACGCGGCACGCGCCCGGCGGCTCCCAGCGAAAGCTGAGCCAACGCGGACTTTGCAGGCGGTAACAAGTCGAACGCGAGCAAGCCGATGTCCCGCAGCAGCTTCACCGGTGCAAACGGTTGCGTGAACACCCGCACGAGACCGTCCGTGAAGCGCACGATTTCGCGTCGGTCGTCCTCTCGCCAAGCGCTATAACGTTGCAGGAGTAGTCCGTCGCCTGCATCGAAGTGCGTCGCCGCGGCACGTGCATCCGCCAACACTTCGGCAAGGCTCGCAGCGTCGCGCAGTCCGAGATTGAATCCCTGCCCTGCGATCGGATGCAGCGCCTGTGCCGCATTCCCGACGACGGCCAAACGCTCGGCCGTGTGGGCTTCCGCGCGTGTGAGCGCCAAAGGATAAGTGTGCCGAGCGCCCACGCGCGTAAAACGGCCGAGACGAAACCCGAAATCCGCCTGGAGCCTCGCCAAGAACGCCTGATCATCGAGCGTAAGAACTTCCGCAGCAGCTTCGGGCGTGAGCGTCCATACGACGCCGCACCGGCCGTCCGTGATCGGCAGCAACGCAATCGGGCCGCTCGGCGTGAACCGCTCGTATGCGACGTGATCGTGGAAGCGCTGCGTGAGGACGTTCGTGACGACGGCCGTCTGCGCGTACTCCCAGGTCGTGGCACCGACGCCAGCCGATTCGCGAACGATCGACCGCGATCCATCGGCTGCCACGACGAGCTCGGCTTCGATCTCGATGCGCTCGCCGTTGTGCTCTGCGACGAGGGAGCGATGACGTTCGCGCAGCTCGCTGCCGATCACACGCGCCGGCGCGATGATGCGAACGCGAGACGATTGTAGGCGCTGCCACAGCGCGGCACCCATCGTGCGGTTGACGACAACGTGACCGAGCTGCTCGAGGCCCTGCTCTTGGGCATCGATGCGTGCAAAACCGAATCGGCCCTTGTCCGACACGTGGATGCGTCGGATCGGCGTCGCCTCGCGCTGCATCGCAGCCCAAAGACCCAGTCCTTCGAACACACGGCGACTGCCGTTCGACAACGCCGTCGTGCGCTCGTCGAAACTGGGCTGATCCGACACGCCGAAGGGGTGCGACTCGACGAGCGTCACTTCGAGATCGAGCTCTGCGAGCGCAATGGCGAGCGTCGCACCGACCAGCCCGCCGCCGCAGATCGCTACCTGGGTTGATTCGACGCTCATGGTATGTCCGATTCGATCGGGCGGGTCAGCCCGCCCGCATCAGCTTCTCGATTTGCTCGGGCGTCTTCGCAAGGCCCACGGTCAACACCTCGTGGCCGTCTCTCGTCACCGCGACGTCGTCCTCGATGCGAATGCCGATGTTCCACCATCGCTTGGCGACGCCCTTTGTTCCGGCCGGAATGTAAATGCCCGGCTCGACCGTCATCACCATGCCCGGCTCGAGCACGCGCCATTGCTCGCCGACCTTGTAGTCGCCGACATCGTGCACATCCATCCCGAGCCAATGACCGGTGCGGTGCATGAAGAACCGGCGATAGGCACCCTCCTTGATCAAAGCGGGGACCTTGCCTCTGAGCAATCCCAGCTTCACCAGACCCTGAGTGATCGTTCTCACGGCCGCATCGTGCGGATCGTTCCAGTGATTGCCCGGCACGATCTTCTGGATGGCCGCATGCTGCGCTTCGAGCACGACCTCGTAGACAGCACGCTGCTCCGGCGTGAACCGCCCGTTCACGGGAAACGTCCGCGTGATATCCGATGCGTACATGTCGTACTCGCAGCCCGCATCGATCAGCAGCAGATCGCCGTCTTTGAGCTCTGCCGAATTCTCGTGATAGTGCAGGATGCAGGCGTTCGCGCCGCCGCCGACGATCGGATGATAGGAGGTGTCGGCGTTGTGGCGCCGAAACTCGTGGACGATCTCCGCCATCACCTCGTACTCCATGCGGCCCGGCCGCGTGAACCGCATCGCACGCTTGTGGGCAGCGACTGCGATCTGCGCGGAGCGGCGCATCGCATCGAGCTCGGGGCGCGATTTGTAGAGCCGCATGTCGTGCAGGAGATGATCGAGGGCGACGAACTCCTGGGGCGGCTGCACACCCGTGCGCGCCTGCGCCTTCAAGCTGTTCACCCAACCGATCACGCGTTGATCGAATTCCGGATGAACGCCCATCGTGTAGTAGACACGCGTGCAATGCTCCATCAGACCCGGAAGGATGTCGTCGATATCGCTGATCGGAAACGCATCGTCGGCGCCGTATTCGCGTGTCGCGCCCTCGGGCCCCGCTCGACGCCCGTCCCACGTCTCGCGCGCGGGGTCGCGGTCGCGAACGAACAACACGTACTCGCCGTGAGGTCGTCCTGGAATCAGCACTGCCACGGCTTCGGGTTCGGCAAACCCGGTCAGGTAATAAAAATCGCTGTCGGGCCGGTAGTGATAAAGAACATCGTTGTTCCGAGTCTTTTGCGGAGCGGCCGGGAGAATGACGATGCCTCCCTTGCCCATCATCCTCATGAGTTGCTTGCGGCGACGGGCGAATTCGTCTTTGCGCATCTTGTCGGGCGTGAAATGGGGGAATTTTTTCAATGAATGCGATCGCCGGGTCCGGCCGATTCGTCGGAACCTCCGGTTGCATCGGGCTGGTCGGCATCGGAAGCGCCGGATGTGCGGAACGGCTCCAGCTCATCGTGGATGAGCTGCACGCCGACGCGCAGGTATTCGACCAGCTCTGCGTAAGACGCCTCTTCCTCTTCGCCCGCCGCGCCCACGTCGACCGTCGCGCGCGAGATGTGCGTCAGGTCGCGAAGAATCTCGTCGATCTTGCCCTTGAGAACCTCCGGCCGCACGGGCTTGCCGGTCCCGAAGCCGTATAAAAAGCCCTGACACCACTGCGCGAGCGCCGTCACCCGACGTTCCAAAGGCTCGTCGTCGTCCGGAAGCAAGAGTTGAAACTCCATCTGGTCGCCCGCCAGCGCGTGCCGAGTCTCGGCGTACAGCGATTTGAGCGGCCCGATCTGCGCAGCTTCGCCCTCGAGCTCCTCGACGGTCACGAGCTCATCGAGCCAACGTTCGAGCGTGTAGTCGGGAGTCGTGCAAAGAGCGCCGCACAAGCATCCGTGTCCTTCGGCGGGCAGCACCTGCGACCCGGCGCGCTCGAGCACGTTCGCGATTTCGCGGAAGGTCACCTGCATCATTGCGGCTTATGTTAGCACCGGTTTGGATTCGTACCCCGGCGCAGCACGCGTTTGACCCCGTACGCAGGGGCCCACATAATCCCCGGCAAATCGTGAGGCGCAGCCATGGCGCCAATAACATACAAAGGACTTCCATTCGGGGCCCGGGACCTCTCATGACGCAAGCGACAGTGAACGAGACCGACCAGGAGCTACGGCTGTTCGAGACTCGCATCGAGGAGCTGGTCACGCTGACGAACCAGCTTCGGGAAGAGAATCGCGCCTTGCGGCAGCGGTTGGACAGCCTGATGGCAGAGCGCGCGACGCTCTTGCAGAAGAACGAGCAGGTGCGCGCCCGCGTGGAAGCGATGATCGGGCGCTTGAAAGCGATGGAGCACGGCACATGAACGACCGCATGGTTCGAGTGAGCGTGCGCATCCTCGAGAAGGAATATCAGGTCGCATGCTTGCCGGAAGAGCGCTCGGAGCTGCTCGATTCCGCGGAATTGGTGAACGCCAAGATGCGCGAGATCCGGGATGCCGGCAACATCGTCGGTCTCGACCGAATCGCCGTGATGACTGCGCTGAATCTTGCGCACGAGCTGCTGAAGCTGCGCAATCGCGGCACCGAGGCGCAGATCGACGTCGGACGACGGGTCCGGCAAATGCGCGAGCGCGTCGAATCGGTGCTCGCGAAGAATCAGCAGCTCGATCTGTGAGCAACAGCTCGATCTATCAGGAATGTGACCGAAACGAAACTTTCCGCATCTCCCGCCGTTATCATTCGTACCTAGCGACGCAACATTCTTCCGACTAGACGAGACCGTCGAATCGGTGCAGATTGAAGCCTAGCGGAGCCGGACGAGCCGGTTCATCGATCAAGTATGGCGCCGCCTGCGGTGTTCGACATGTGTCGGGTTACCTCTCGACCCTAACGTAAACACCCTGGGGATCCAGACTCGCGAAAGCAGTGTGCAAGCCTGTCTCCGGACGGGAAGCCTGAGCTGACGCGGCTGCATCCCACCTATTGCTCCGTGTCGAGAGCAATGGCTCATGACGGCACAGGCGGGTGGCGCCTCCCTTCCTTCTCGCGACGCATTGCGTCGTCTTCGTCGTTGCGGAACACTCCCCCTGTGCTGCGCAACCCGAACTCCATCGACATGCAGCCGAATCGCGACGCGCTCAGACGTGCAATGCGCGCCGCGCGGCGCGACATCCCCGCCGCAGAACGCGCATGGTCATCGCGGCGTATCGCGATACTCGCCGATCGCGCGGGACTCCTCCGTCCAGGCCGTCGGATCGCGGTCTACCGCGCCTATGGACATGAGCTCGATCTCGAAGAGCTCACACGGCGAGCTTGGCAACGCGGCTGCAAGGTATATCTGCCTGCGATCACCAATCGCCGCGCTGCGCGCATGGAGTTCTTCCCGTTCGAGCCGACGACACGCCTGATCCCGAACGCGTTCGGAATTCCGGAACCCGACGCGCCTCGCGCGTCCCGGATATCGGTGCGACATCTCGATGTCGTCTTCACGCCGCTCGTCGCGTTCGACGATCGCGGCTGTCGCTTGGGCAGCGGCGCCGGTTTCTACGACCGAGCCATGAAACACTTGCGCGCGCCGCGTCTGTGGCGCCGTCCAAAGCTCGTAGGGTGTGCGTATTCGCAACAGCGCGTCGAGCACCTCGATGCGAGCCCCTGGGACGTACCGATGGACGCAATACTGACGCCGCACTACTTCAAGCACTTCCGCACCGCGTCTTCGACCGAGAATTGAAGGACACGCGACCGCGCGGCGACCTGCATGTGCGGGCCGGCGCTTAGCACGCCCCACGTAGGTGCCCGCTCCATGAATCCATGAGCACGAGGCAAGGGACAGACCATGAAGTACTGGCTGATGAAATCGGAACCCGACGTCTTCGGCATCGACGATCTCGCACGTGCCGAGAACCAGACAGCCCCCTGGGATGGCGTACGTAACTTCCAGGCGAGGAACTTCTTGCGCTACGAAATGAAGGTCGGTGACCTCGCCTTCTTCTATCACTCGAGCTGCGAAGTGCCGGGAATCGCCGGAACGATGCGGATCGTGCGCGAGGGATATCCCGATAAGACCCAATTCGATCCGAACGACGAGCACTACGACCCGGCCAGCAGACCCGAGAGACCCCGTTGGTACGTCGTGGACGTGAAGTTCGAGAGGAAGTTCGACCGCATCATCTCGCTCGCGGAGCTACGCACTCACGCATCGGGCGCCTTGAAGGACATGATCGTGCTCAAACGAGGCAATCGACTCTCGATCACGCCGGTCACGAAGCGCGAGTGGGACTTCATCATGTCGCTCTTGTGACCTCGCAACAGTCGAATGTTGAGAACTCGAACACACAAATTGGCGCACACCACTTGCTTGCCATTTTTAATTTATGTATATACTGCGCCCGGACTAACTCGACATGGAGATAAATGACTATGGCAACCAAAGCGAAGAAGTCAGCAAAGAAGAAAGGCGGCAAGAAGAAGGCTGCCAAGAAGAAGTAAAACCTCTTCTTGTTGATGCTGATGAAGACTGTGCCCGCGAAAGCGGGCACAGTCGTTTTCGGCGACAGGAAATATCGAGGAATCCAAGCCCAAACACGGCGCTTCTATCCGCCGAATGCCCGAGGAAGCTCCCATGAATGCAGACGAGAAGAAGCGATTGGCCGCCGAAGCCGCGCTCGAGTATGTCGAGGAGAACACCATCATCGGCATCGGCACCGGATCGACCGTGAACCACTTCATCGATGCGTTGGCTGCGCGCAAAGTGCGCTTGCAGGGCGCGGTTTCGAGCTCTGAGTCGTCAACGGCGCGCCTGAAGGCGCACGGCATCGACGTGATCGACCTCAACGCCGCGGGAGACCTGTACCTGTACGTGGATGGCGCCGATGAGTCAGACCGTCATCTGCGGCTGATCAAGGGGGGCGGCGCAGCGCTCACCCGCGAGAAGATCGTCGCAGCAGCCTCCAGAAAATTCGTATGCATCGCCGATGAGTCGAAGCTCGTCGACGTGCTCGGGAAGTTCCCCTTACCCGTCGAAGTGATCCCGATGGCACGTTCTTACGTTGCTCGGCAGCTCGTTCGACTCGGCGGACACCCGGTGTGGCGCGAAGGCGTCATCACCGACAACGGCAACCATATTCTCGACGTGCATAACCTTCGCATCGTCGACCCGGCGGGACTCGAGACGACGATCAACCAGATTCCCGGTGTCGTTACGGTCGGTCTGTTCGCTCACCGCCCCGCCGATGTGCTGATCCTCGGCACCGACTCGGGTGTGAAGGTGCTTACTCGCGACTCGTGACTCGGTCGGGCCTGTGGCCCGCAGCCCACGGCCATGAAGTTGCGAGTGAGTACGAGTCACCGAAGATGGCGTTAACGTTGTTAACGACACATTTCGTCGACGGTCAGTGACCCCAGGAAGCGGGTCACGGTCGCGATCAGCAACGACTTTCATCTCGAAAGACCGCTGCTCGTCGCTCGAGACACATCGCGCGACGTGCGGATATTCGTAGCTCTCGATACTGGTTCGACCTATGGCCTCGTGGCTCGTGAACACATGAGTTCGGATCGGTGCCCTAATCGTCGTTCATTCGCTGCGTTGCCAGCGAATGATGTTCAAATTTGCTCCCGGCAAATTTGTCGAACCAAGGACCCCTAGGTTCTCATCCTAGTCCGCCCCGCCAAAAAGAAAGGCCCGCTTGCGCGGGCCTTTGTATTTGGCTGGGGGACTAGGATTCGAACCTAGGTTGACGGAGTCAGAGTCCGTAGTCCTACCGCTAGACGATCCCCCAAGTTCCTTCGCTTCAAGCTGCGACGGCAGGCTCAGGCGACTGCCATTGAAGCTTAGCGCTTCGAGTACTGCGTGCCACGTCGCGCTTTGCGGAAGCCGACCTTCTTGCGTTCGACCTCGCGCGCATCGCGAGTCACGTAGCCGGCGACGCGGAGCGGCTTGCGCAGCGTCTCGTCGTACTCGATCAACGCGCGCGTCAAGCCATGGCGGATCGCACCGGCCTGACCCGTCGTGCCGCCACCCTTCACGGTGACGTTCACATCGAACTTGTTCTCCATCTGCACCAACTCGAGCGGCTGACGCACGATCATCCGTGCGGTCTTGCGACCGAAGTATTCGTCGAGCGGGCGGTCGTTGATGATGATATTGCCCGTGCCGGGACGCAAGAAGACACGAGCCGTTGCGGTCTTGCGGCGGCCGGTGCCGTAGTTCATCGATGCTGCCATGGTCATTCCTGGTTAGGCCTTAAATCTCGAGCACCTTCGGCTGCTGCGCCGTGTGCGGGTGCTCGTTGCCGGCGAAGACGTGCAGTTTCTTGAACATCTTGCGGCCGAGCGGATTCTTCGGAAGCATGCCCTTCACGGCGTATTCGATCGCGCGTTCCGGGTGCTCCTCGAGCAGCTTTCGCAGGCTAGTCGTCTTCAGGTTACCGATGTAACCCGTGTGACGGTGATAGAGCTTGTCCGTCAATTTCCGCCCCGTGACGCGGACCTTGCTCGCGTTCAACACGATCACGTGGTCGCCGGTGTCCACATGGGGCGTGTACTCGGCCTTGTGCTTGCCGCGGAGCCGTCTCGCCACCTCAGACGCCAAGCGGCCCAAAGTCTTGTCAGTCGCATCGACGACGAACCAGTCACGACGCACCGTAGCCGCGTTCGCGAAAACGGTTCTCATTGAATTCTCCGGAAAAATTTCTAGCCGAGGGCGAAAAGGCCGGCAAGTCTAAAGGACGACTTGGGCCTTTGCAAACCATTGGCCCACTTCTGGAGCCAGCGGCTCAGGCTGTTTGGGACCTGGGGTTTGGCTGAGGATTTCCGCGTCCGGCGGTGCAGCCTTCCAGCTCCGACTCGCGCGTCAGCATGCTCACCTACACCTACGGTCTACAGCCTAGAGGCTTGAGACTCGGGCCATGCCACCGCCCCACGTCGTGGCACGACATATATAATGTGCCTAATGCCGATGTCGAATTCGTCCGCCCAACCCGTATCTGGCCGAAATCTGACGCTCCTGGACCGCGTCATCGCGTCAGTGGATCAAGCAGCTCGGACCATCCTGGCGTCGAGCATCTCGCAACGGCCCTACCCCGCTGAGGGAATCCCTGAAACCGTCGAATCGGAGCGAGACCGCAGGCACGTCGCCGGGCTCATGCGGGTCAATCATGCAGGAGAGATTGCCGCTCAGGCTCTGTATCAGGGGCAAGCACTGGTGGCAGCCAACCCCGAAACCCGCGAATCCCTACTCGCCGCAGGCCGGGAAGAGACCGATCATCTGGCCTGGTGCGAACAGCGCGTCAAGGAACTGGGCGGACGCACGAGTCTTCTGAGTCCGTTCTGGTACGGCGGTTCGTTCGCCATCGGAGTTCTTGCCGGCCTCGCCGGCGATCGAACGAGCCTGGGATTCGTTGCCGAAACGGAACGGCAGGTGATCGAGCATCTCGATTCTCACTTGCGGCAGTTGCCTGCAGGAGACGAGCGCACCAGAGCGATCATCCGACAGATGAGCGAGGACGAAGCACGTCATGGACAAAACGCAATGGCTGCCGGCGGCGTCACTCTGTCGCGCATGACGCAAGCGCTCATGAAAGCGACGGCGAAAGTGATGACGCGCACAGCCTACTGGATCTAGCCGATCGCCGACGAAACGAGACGACACGCGACCCAGCCCCGCGCATAATCAAAAGCTTGCGAGAATGCGTGACCTGTATTAAAAGGCGCGCAAGACATAACGATCACGAATTTTCGACACACATCAGATCTCAGCTTCAGGGGTGGGTATGGAAGAGGGCGCGAGGCCATTGAGCGATATCCCGGCGATCAACCGGTTCTTGAGTTACTGCCGGATTCGCACGGTGCCCTCCAAAACCGTTGTGATTCATGCGGGCGACCTGCCCGATGTCCTCTATTACATCGTCAGCGGATCCGTCGAAGTGATGATCGAGGATGAGGAAGGCAACGAGATGGTGTTGGCCTACCTCAACAAGGGTCAGTTCTTCGGCGAGATGGGCTTGTTCTACGAGCAGCCGACCCGCAGCGCCTGGGTGCGCACGCGCCAGCAGTGCGAGCTCGCAGAAATGACCTATCCCCGTTTCCGCCAGCTCGCGGCAGAGAGCCCGGGTCTCGTGTTCGAGCTTGCAACTCAGCTCGCCACACGCCTCGATCGCACGAATCGCAAGCTCGGCGATCTCGCGTTCGTCGACGTCACCGGCCGCGTTGCGCACGCGATCATGGATCTGTGCAACGAGCCCGACGCCATGACGCATCCCGAAGGCATGCAAATCAAGGTGAGCCGCCAGGAGCTGTCG
>DATCLP010000024.1:0-11268 GCA_036563855.1 Steroidobacteraceae bacterium
GCACAGCTCAAGAAGATCTTCCCCAGCGGGGTGTGCGATTACAGCCGGCCGGATCGGGCGCGACCGACAAGCGTACACGCGCATCCACGCCGATAGCTACTTTCCTGCAGGCAGTAACAGAAAGGCGCACAGCAGTCCCGGAGATCGCAATGCGATTCGGGAGGCTGCGGAACACTCTGCGCAAGCGCTCATTTAGCGGTAGGCGGCGTTGAGCCATCCACTGTGCCGCCGAGGAGCGGATCATGTTGCTGCGTCAATTGGCTGCGGTTGCCACGGCTCTATTGTTCGGTAGCAACGCTATTGCACAAGAAACCGGAGATGCGCTCGGCGATGAGCGTGCAGAAATTGCACTGAGCAACGACACCTTGGAGTTGCGCTATGTCGGTTCCGGAGGTCTCATCGGTGTCGAGGACACGCACCTCTCCGGCGCGTTCTTCCTGAGCGAAGAGCGTGACATCGTCTTGAGCGCCGCGCTGCTGTTTCCGGTCAATCTACAACTCGGTAGGCTCGAGATCGCTGCCGGGCCGCAAATTTATGCAGCCCTGCTCGACGAAGAGAACGACGACGTGCTCGCGATGTCGGTGGGGGCTGAGCTGCGCTATGAAGTGATCCGTCGCATCGGGTTCGCGATCGCGGGCCACGCGTACTACGCGCCGGACATTCTCACCTTTGGTTCCGCCGACAATCTCACCGATCTGAGCGCACGAGCCGAATTCCGCGTTGCACCGAGGATGCTGGTTTTCGGCGGCATGCGCTGGTTCGAATTCGATCTGGCGGACGGCGGCGGCGAGCGTACCCTACAGGAAGAAATCTTCGTCGGATTCGGCTACCGCCTCTGACGGCACGCTCGCAGCTCGCCGCCACCCATACCCTATTCGCGCATTCCCTGTTTCCTCATTCTCCGCGCTGCGCCGGAATGAATTCCTCCATCACGGCTTTTTCGATGAGCTCGAACGGCAACAGCCCTTGCCCGATGATGAAGTCGTGATAGCGCAGGCGATCAAATCGATCTTTCAATGCGATCTCCGTCTTCGCGCGTAGCGCATTCAGCTTCGAGTAGCCGTAGAAATAAGCCGTTGCCTGGCCCGGCATTCTGAACGTGTACCGGTCGACTTCCTGTTTCGCCATCGGCTCGGAAAGCACGACTTCCTCCATCAAGAAGCGCTGTGCCTCTTCCGGCTGAATCATGCCGAGATTCAGCATCGGATCGAGGAACGCGCGCGCTTCGCGCATCATGCGCATCTGCAGAACGCCGATCTGGCCGTCGAGCGGTAAGTATTCCTTGGTCTGTGCTTCGGCGTAGAGCGCCCAACCTTCGACGTTCGCGCTGTTGAACGCAAATACAACGCGAGCCGTGGAGACGCCGCGCTCCAGCATCTTCGCGAACTGCAGCTCGTGACCCGGTCGCGCTTCGTGGGCCGTCAAGGTCCATGCGATGGCATCGTTCGTGAAGTCGTCCATCTCAGCGCCGGGCTTCGCATTCGGATTCTTCGTCGGCAGCACGAACTCGGCCGGCTCGCCGGTGTTGCCGATGAGTCGCGGCGGATCGATGTGCGGCGCGGGTTGGGCAGCAGATTCGGCTTCCGTTGCCAGCCGGATCACCGCCTCGCGCTCAGGCAACGTCACGAGTCGCTCGCGTCGCACGATGTCCTCGATACGCGTCAGCCGCTCGCGGTAGAAGGGGAGCAACTTGTCTTCCGGAATGCGCTCTTTCTTCAGAAGACGCAGTACTTCGCGATAGTCGTCCGTCTTCCAGCCGCGCTCCGCCGCCAATGCACGCGCGAGCGTCTGCATTTCCGAGCGCGTCTCGACGAAGCTGGCGGTCGCGCGATCGATCAGCTCGCGCGGATCCATCTTGACGCCGAACTGGTTGAGGTTATTGGCGTAGACCTCGTACGGGAGCTGGTTGGTCTGTCGAGCGCGCGGAAGCACGGTCGAACGGATCCACGCGCCGTACTCGTCTATTTGGCGACGCAGCGTCTGCATGTCCTTCTGCCAGCCCTTGAGCCCGCTCTTCTTGAATAGCGCCTCCATGCCGTCGACGTAGCGCTGTTGATTCTCGAGGTTTTGCTGCGCTTCGACGATCCATGGGCCAAGGAGCGAAGGATCTTTCGCTGCTTCTTCGTAGCGTGCGCGTGCGAGCACTGTGATCGGTTCGTAGCCCGCTTCGCGGCCGACGTATCGACGCAGTCGGACTGTTGCGGCTTGCCAGCGTTGCTTCGGTATACGCTCATCGATCAGGTTCTGAAATCCCAGGAAGATGGCTTGCGGCACATCGAAGAACGGCAGCAAGTGCTTGCGATTGATGCGCGAGCTCTCGACTTGGTCGCGCGCGGCTTGAATCAGGATGTCCAAATCCTGCTCGACACGCGCATCCGTTGCCGCGGCGCGCGCCGCCTCGAGCTTCTTCGCAGCCTCTTCAAGATCGGCTTCCATGCGTTCGGCGAAGCCCGGTCCGAGATCGAAGATCTGTTCGTCGTAGCCCTCGACGCCCGTGGACGCCGCGTATTCGGGGCTATAACGCGCGATGATTTCCAGTAGAACTTGTGCATGCCGATTGCTTTCGGCAATCCAATCGTTCTCGGCTGCGGATGCCGAGCATGCAACGACCGCAACGAGTGCAATGAGCCAACGAGCCATGGTTCTTTCCTGTGGGTGGAAAAGTGAAAGTTTCGCGCATCGCGAAGCAACACGCTATCGCGAAGCGTACCGAGCTTCACGTGAGTGCTTCGACTCAAGGGGCGGTCCTAGGGTTGCGTAGGTGGGAAGCAGGGAACAGGGAAATGGGAAAAGGGAATGGACGGCGCGGGCGACGGGTACCGTCAGGGATCCCCGTATGCACGAATGTATACACACGAGAAGTCTGGGCGATCGTCGCACCCGATGCGTTCCGACTCTATTCGGGACGCGGCACTTCTTCGTCCTTCCTTTTTCACATTCCCAGTGGGCGCACGAAAGGCGTCCGCGTTGCGAGGCGTTCAACGCCGCGCCCACCTTCAGCCTTCAGCGTTTGTGTCATCTCGGCCTGCTCAACGTCTCGCCGGCGATCGAGAAGGTGCCGGTCTGTAGAAGCAAATTCGAGTTCTCGACCCGATCGCGACCGGAACGCTTGGCTCTCAACAGAGCGGCGTCGGCTTGCGCGAGCAGCTCGCTCAATGTCGTCTGTGCCCGGTCATGAACCGCGAGCCCGATGCTCGTCGTCGGACGGATGATGTGCGTACCGTGGTGCACGACACAGTCGGAGACGGTGGCTCGCAAACGTTCGGCGACCTCCATTGCCTGCGCCTCGCCGACATCGCGCATGACGACTGCAAACTCTTCGCCGCCGAGCCGGCCGAGCACGTCATCGGTCCGGATCTGCGGCCGCAATGCACGCGCAACTGACTTGAGCACTTTGTCGCCAGCCGCGTGCCCGTACACGTCGTTGATGTACTTGAACCGGTCGAGGTCGAGCATCAAAACCGCTACGGGTTGCTCGAGCCGGGCTGCATCCTGCAAGAGTTTCTCGCCGAGAACAAAGAATGCGCGTCGATTGTTCAGTCCCGTGAGCTCATCGGTGTGGGCCAAGATCTCGGCCCTACGCTTGGCTTCTTCGATTTCGAGCTCCATCTGCTTGCGATCGGTGATATCGGTCGCGATCTCCATGCGGGCGAGACGGCCGTCTCCCCAGTAGATCGCCTGATCTCGGCATTGATACCAGCGCCCGTTGCGTGTGTTTTGGAATTCCCAGACATACGGAGGCGTCGGATTGCCCTCCGCATCGACCAGGCGGGAATTCGTGCAGAAGCTGCACGGACCCGTTTGCCCTTGCTGGAGAACTTCCCAGCATTTGCGACCGCGGTAGTCCCCGAACTGTTGGCGGCCATATCGGTTCATGAAGAGCAAGTCGCCATTCTCCATATCGGCGACATACAGAGCAGCGTCGAGACTATCGAGCACAGCCGCCATGCTGCGGTAGTAGCCGGAAGTTTCTATCGAATCGCGGTCGGTCATATCGCAAGTCCATTCGAGCCGGTTCTGGATCGCCGCAGGGGGCTGTTCGCGCCTTCGGCGGCTGCAGGATCTACGGATTTGCGCGTGGAGACGAGGCGGGCGTTCACACTCTTTGCCGTTTTGTTCGTGCGGCCTCCGCGGAAGGAGCTACGGGATTTGCGGACCCTCGCGGTCATAGCGCGATCCGATTTGACTGCCGGGTGCTACACGATGCGACCTTTCTCTCAATTTCGGGATAATCGTGATCTCGCGCGGACGCGCGTAAACTTTCGGCAATTTGGTTCGTTTCGTTTGGTGGGCGCGTGTCCGCGGGCGGCTCCTTGTTGCTTCCGCTCGGCGCCAACCGCGTAGAAGCGAATGGTTTCCGAAGAGAGGTGAGGGCCCAATGAGAGTTGTGATCGCGCTCGCATCCCTACTGCTGCTCAGCGGCTGCGGGGCAGAAATAACTTCGGATCCTGTACGTGTCTTCCAAGAGGCATTCGGCATGCAGGAGCCGCCGGAAGGCGTCGTGCCGCTGCACGGCTATCAGCTCGAGCGTCAGCGGTTCTTCTCCAAGCGCCTGGAGATGTGGCGATTGCATCTCGGTGGACCGCGTGCTCAAGAGTTCGTGAGAGAACGTTGGCCGGACCTGGAAGCGACCACCGTTCGTGCGTTCGTCCAAGGTACGCAGACGCCCTGGTTCGCACCAGGACGCGAGATCAAGTACGTGAATCTCGTTTCGAAATCCGACCCGGCTGTGCTCATCATGCTGCAGCCGCAGGCGCAAGAGGTGTTCATCGCCTACGATCCGCGGTACTAGAACCTATCTCGAGACTGCTGCGCGCCACGCCGCGCCGCGGGGCGTCTCCGCGGTGCCCGTCCCGCGGGATTTTCGTTGGTCAGATTGTGGTCGTGTTCCGCAACCCACCACCTTAGACTTCCGCAATTCGGTCCTTAGCCATTTGTTTCCGATGCGTGCCCTGATCCTGCCGGTCACCGCCTTTCAACAGAATTGTTCGATCATCTGGAACGAAGAGAATCGCCGCGCTGCCGTCATCGATCCCGGCGGAGACCTCGATCGAGTGCTCGCGCAATTGGACCAGAACGGGCTCCAGCTCGAAAGAATCTTGGTGACGCATGGCCATCTCGACCATGCTGCCGCAACGGCCGAGCTAGCGAAGCTCAAGAGGGTGCCCATCGAAGGGCCGCACCAGGACGATAAGTTCTGGATCGACGGCCTGCCGGAAGCGACACAGCGTTTCGGGTTTCCGCCTGGGGAAAGCTTCACGCCCGATCGCTGGTTGAACGACGGCGACACCGTCACGGTGGGCGGCGAACAGCTCGAAGTGCTCCACTGCCCTGGACACACACCGGGCCATGTCGTGTTCTTTCATCGCGCCCAGCGCATTGCATGGGTCGGCGATGTCTTGTTCGCCGGCTCGATTGGGCGAACCGACTTTCCGCGAGGCGATTACGAAACGCTCATCCGGTCCATTCGTGAGAAGCTCTTTCCGCTTGGCGACGATGTGACGTTCGTGCCCGGCCATGGCCCGACGTCCACATTTGGAGCCGAGCGACGCTCAAATCCGTTCGTTGCCGACCGGTTGTTCGCGTAAGCAAGCGGACGGCAGCGCGAGCCTGCATCAAAGCTCTGCGCTCGCTGCGCTGAGCTGCTTCTTCAGGCGATATTCGCGCCACAAGATGATCAATCCGGCGCCGACGACGAGCGGTGCGCCGATCCAAATCGAGAGCGTCGGCGTCTCGTCGAAGAAGACATACCCCAGGATCACCGCCATGATCATGCTCGTGTATTCGAGCGGCGCGATCGTCGACGCTTCGGCGTAGCGGTAAGAAAAGGTCATGAGGAGCTGACCGAAGACCCCGAACAGGCCGGCCAGGACGATGAAGAGCCATTGACTCGGCGTGGGCATCGGCCAACCTTGCAGCGCTGTCAGCGCAGAACAAATCGTGAATGTGAGCGAGAAATAGAACGTGATCGTGATGGCATGTTCGCCGGCGCTCATGCTGCGCAGGAAGACCATCGCTACCGCAGAGAACATTGCCGCGCCGAGCGCCACGAGCACACCGAGCGAAGATCCTTCCGTGAAGGACAGATGCGGTCCGATCATGATCAGAACGCCGAGAAATCCGATGCCGAGCGCCGTCCACCTGAATCGATGGATGCGTTCGCCGAGGAACAGCATGGCGAGCACCGTGAGAAACATCGGCGAGGTGAACGTGATCGCCGTGACGTCGGCGAGCGGAATCAAAGTGAGCGCCGTGAACAGGCAGAACATGCTCATCGTGCCTGAGAGCGATCGCAGTGCGTGCGAGCGCCAGTTTCGCGTTTTCAGCAGATGGAGGGAGTTCGTGGCCCATGCCATCAAAGCCAGAACTGCCATCGAAAGGAGTCCGCGCACGAAGATGATCTGCCCGGTCGGAATGTCCTTGCCCAGAAACTTCACGCTCGCAGCCATTCCGGCAAATACGACGACCGAGGCGAGCTTGAATGCGATGCCTAGGACCGGGCGTTGGTGAGACGTGCGTGTGGCGCGCAAGATCGAAGTCAGCTCTAAAGTTTGGCGAGCCCGGCTTCGGTACTGGCGTTCCGCTCAGCGAGCCGGGGCGCGCATTCTAATCGGCGAACCTGGACGCATGCACGGTCCTCGTGCGGCAGCAGGTAACCCGGATTGCTTCGCGACAAAATTCAAAGTGCAGCAGTGACCTGAACCGAGAGCGGCAGCCAGATTGCCTGCGTCTGTTTCGGCGAATCGATTGCGCAGAAGCGGCTCTTCACTCTTCTCAATTGCGCCGCGCTAGTCCCGCGTGATACGAAGCAGTTGCTTCGACTGCGCCGAAGCGGGCCTCACAAAAGAATCTACGGCGTCTCAAATGATTCCATTCGCACTCTGGCCGATCGGGGCGGCGGATGCGCTCGAAACACAGCCTTCGCCCGCCACTCCGACCCAATCCCGGATCTGGTGCTTCTGCGAAGAATACGTCCTCGGCACGAGGCTCGAAGTGCTGGTCAACGCGCAGAGCGCCGTAGTGGCGAGGCAAGCGGCAGATGCAGCGCGCGCCGAGATCGACCGTCTGGAGCGCGTATTCAACCATCGCCGCGCCGACAGCGAGGTGTCTGTG
This sequence comes from Steroidobacteraceae bacterium, assembly GCA_036563855.1. GTDB lineage: Bacteria > Pseudomonadota > Gammaproteobacteria > Steroidobacterales > Steroidobacteraceae > Steroidobacter. Next base: position 7,114 of record DATCLP010000024.1, read on the forward strand.
CTGAACCGCTTGGGAGTCGCGCGCGTCAGCGTAGATTTGTTTGCGGTCACGCAGCTCAGCGAGATATGGCGCCATCTGACTCGTGGGGCGTTCGACGCGCGTATCGGCAAGCTCCTACGCCTCTGGGCGCACGAGCGCACGCCCGATCGCAGTTCGATCGAACATGTTCTAGCCGCGCTGCGGGCGTCGACAGTAAAGCTCGATCCGAAAGACCGTTGCGTCGAGTTGTCTGGTGCCGTGCTCTCATTCGACGGCATTGCCAAGGGTTACATCGTCGATGCGGCGCTTGCAGCAGCGCGTCGCGCAGCACCTGGAATCGAAGGACTTGCCATCTGCATCGGAGGTGACATTCGATGCTGGGGCGCGGGGCCGGAGCACGACGGTTGGCGCGTCGGTATCCCGGATGCAGCAATTCCCGTCGAAAACTCACCGCTCGTCGACGCGGTTCTCCTGCGCAATGCCGCCATTGCGACGAGCGGCCGCGGCCCGCGCGATTGCCTCGGCGACCTGATGCGCAGCACGACGCTGTCGCCCTTCACGGGGCGTCCGGTTCGAGAGGTGATATCCGCCAGCGTCGTAACGAGTCATGCGGCTGACGCGGATGCGATTGCGACGGCGTGTTTGGTGCTGCGCCCCGACGAAAGCCTCGCCATGATTCAACGCATTGAAGGCGTCGCGGCACGCATCGTCGATGCTCACGGACGGGTATACACATCTGAGAATTGGCCGCTCGTGCAACTCGCAGCAACGTCGCCCGAGGAGCACATCGCACAGCAAGCAAGAAAGAACACGTTGCCAGCAAAGCAGAGGTGGCCAACCGATTGGGTGCTCAGCATCGACTACACTGCACCGCCGCGGCAACTGAAGCGAAGCGCCGATTTTCGCTCGCCGTATCTGGCGATGTGGGTGACGGACGAAAAGAACAAACCCGTTCGAACGATCCTGCTGGTAGGCAAGGAGCTCGAATGGCAACGCGACAACTTTATCTGGTTCGGAATGAACACGACTCGCGCGCCGCAGCTCGTGGAAATGCGCTCGCTGGCGACTTCCGTATCCGGGCGTTATCCCGTGTATTGGATCGGCGTCGATGACGACTGGAACCCCGTTCCGGTCGGAAAATACACGCTACACGTGGAGACGAGCCAGGAGCGCGGCAAGCACAGCTATCGCAGCGTGCCGCTCGAGTTGGGGCGCAAGCCGTTCAGAATTGCGCTGCCCAATGAGCCTGGGTCGGGCGGAGTCGAAATTTTCTACGGGCATCCGAATGAGCGCTACAAGCAATTCTGACAAGCCAGTCACGCCACGTCCCTCGAACTTGAAGTTTCGCTTCTATCGGCAATGCCGGCTTTGGCATGGCTATTTGTCCGCTTTCGCGTTCACAGCCCTTCTCTTCTTCGCAGGGACCGGCCTGCTGTTGAACCACCCGGATTGGTTTACGAGCGAAGCACCTCCGCTCGAAGAATCGACGCTTGCGCTAACTCCGGAACAACTCGAAGAAGTACGGCAGTCGCAGACGCCCGGCGAGCGATTGGCGAGCATCGTTGCAGAGCAAGGGCAGCTATACGGTGAGTACAAGGACGGAGCGCTCGTCGCCGATCAAGTGTTCGTGAGATTACAAGGCGCGCGCGGCTCATCCGATATCCGCCTGAGCTTAACCGACGGTTCGGTCGCTATTGCGGTGGAGAAGGCGACGACGATCGCGCTGCTCAACGCGCTGCATCGGGGCGAGGTCACCGGCACCGCGTGGCGCATGGTCATCGATGTCGCGGCCGTTGTGCTCATCGCGCTTGCACTCGTTGGCTATGCGATCTTTTTCAGCATGAGCGGGAAGCTACGGACGACGTTAGCGCTCACCGCATCGAGCATCGTCGGTGCAATCGCGCTGTTTCTCGCGGTCAAGTAGCTCGGATTGCTGCCTTCGTCGCTGGCCTGGCTTCGGTCCCATCGCGGTTCGCCAAACAACCGCCCGGCACCATCGATGAGCGAGAACTTTGCTCATCGTTCTGCAACGTGACGTTCTCGATGTCCTTTTCGGCGGGGGCGAGGACGTGGTCGATGTTCCAGGCGCAATGCTCGCGGACGTGTGCGTGCACGCTGGAAGGAATTGCCGCTGCTTGCGAGGACTATGCGGCTGTCGTTGCCACCTTCAACCAAATCCGAGCAGCCGGTCGGCTGACGATGATAGACGAAGAACACGCGCTCGTGCGGACTCGGCACGAGATGGTGCGGAATTGCGGTGTAACGAATTGAAAACGCCCCGCACGGATAACCCGTGCGGGGCGCTTACCGTGCGCAGCCGTTGGATCCATGAGAAGTGAAAGTCTGGCTGCGCCTCGCATTCGAAGTGCTTCTCTTCAGAGAACAAAGTCCCACACGCTTCCGTCCGGAACGAGCGGCCCGTTGAGGCGTGGAGCAATGCCGGGGCTCAGCAGATCGACGACGTAGAGTTGCACGGTCTCGCTCTCCTGCGAGGCTGTGTAGACGATCTTTTCGCCATTCGGGGCGTAGGACGCGGAAAAAAGACCGCTGCCGCCGCTGATAGGTGCGCTGAGCTTCGTGGCCAGACCGGGATTGGTGAGGTCCACGGTATAGAGCTCATAGAGGTTCACGTCGTCCTGATTCGCAAAGTAGGCGACGTGTCCTCCCTGCGGGTGGACGTCGAAGCTGATCACGTTTCCACCGGCAGTGAGCGGCGCGTTGAGCTTGTGCGCAACCCCGGGCACATCGAGCGCGACACCGTAGAGATCCACGCGGGTCGCTGAATCCTGGTTCGCGGAGTAGGCGATGAAGTTGCCGTCCGGCGAGAAATCGAACTTGCCGGTAACGCTTCCGCCTTCCACGAGCTTCGGATTCAGCTTGACCGACTGACCGGGCGAGGCGAGCTCAACCGCGTACAGCTCGAAAGTCTCGTCGTCATCCTGATCGGCGCAATACACCACGCGCGTCGAGTCGGGGCTGACTTCGAATCGACATACGTCGCCGCCGTCGGTCAGCGTGCCATTGAGCTTGACGCTCGTGCCGAGTGCATCCAGGGCAACCGCGAACAGCTCCATCACTTCATCAGCCTCCTGGTCGGCGATGTAGACGATCATGCTGCCATCCGGGCTGAAGTCGTAGGCCGATATCACATTGCCGCCGGCCACCAGCTCGGGATTGACGCGGGTAGCCACACCGGGATGATCGACACTGACGATGTAGAGCTCCGTGGTTCCCACCTTGTCCTGATCGGCTCGGTAGAGGATGCGCGTGCCGTCCGGGCTGAACGCATAACGGCTGCGCACTCTGCCGCCCGGGACGAGCGGTGCGTTCACCTTCACGGCCATACTTGGTGCCGAGACGTTCACGAGGTACAGCTCTTCCACGCCGTCCGTGTCCTGATCCGCGCGATAGACCACGCGCTTACCGTCGGGGCTCACCACGAAATCGAACACGTCGCGCTCTGGTACCAACGAAGGATTCAACCGCGTAGAGACGCCGGGATGCGCCAGATCGACGAAGAACAGCTCCGTGCGGTTCTGAATGTTCTGGTCGGCCGTATAAATCACGGCCTTGCGATCGTTCGTCAGGGCGAACATGTCAACAACCCCGCCGGGCGTCAGAGGGCCGTTGACCTTGACCGAGGTTCCAGGCGCTTCAGGGTCTGCGAGGTAGAGCTCGTAGATATCGACCTGATCTTGATCGGCCACGTAAATGACGGGTACTGCGGGGATGGACGCGCCGTTCCCGTTGCCGTTGACCCCACCACCGCCGCTGCTCGGGCTCGTCGGCGGATTCGCTGCTGCGCTGCCACCTGAACCGCCCCCGCCGCCGCAAGCCGCAAGGCCGAGTGCCGTGAGTGCCGCGACGATCGGCCACGCCGCGGATGTGTTGACGAGTTTCATGAGTCGCTCCTTCTTGGATCCGAGGGGCCCGCACCGCGCGGGTTTCTCCTCTTTGCCGACTCATGCGTAGAATTCGGCCGAGCTGGCTCACGGCGACGCACCCATGACCAACAACGAACTGACGCGCCTGCTGCAAGCCGCGGGCCGGGGAGACAGGGCGGCGCTCGAACACCTTTACGACCAGATTTACGAAGAGCTGCGGCAGATGGCGCAGAGCGGCATGCGCGCCGAACGCAGCGGTCATACGCTCCAGCCCACCGCGCTCGTGAACGAG
>DATCLP010000025.1:0-1582 GCA_036563855.1 Steroidobacteraceae bacterium
TTGGAAGACGTACACCACGCAGCGCAAGCCTGAGCCGTTTCGCGTGAACGCCAAAGGGCAAACGATGTGGGGTCCGTCGGGCGGGTCGATTTGGTCGGCGCCGACGATCGATACGAAACGGGGCCTCGTCTACGTAGCGACTTCCAACTCGTACACCGACGTCCCGCATGAAGGTTCGGATGCCGTCATCGCGATGGATCTCGAGACGGGAGCAATTCGGTGGATCAATCAAGTTACGAAGGACGACAACTACATCATCGGTTGTCCTACGGCTGCGAACTGCCCGCAGAAGCTCGGTCCGGACTTCGCGCTCGGTAACTCGCCGATCCTGCACACGCTGCCGGACGGCAAGCAGCTCATCGTCGTCGGTCAGAAATCCGGTGCCGTTTACGCGATGGATCCCGATGACAACGGTAAGACCGTCTGGATGCGTCGGTTGAGTCCGGGAAGCGAGCTCGGCGGCGTCGAGTTCGGCATGGCCGCCGATGCGGAGAACGTCTACGTCGGGATTTCCGATGTACTGCGTAGGGACGACGGCAAGCCGGGTGTGTATGCGCTGCGAATCGCGGACGGCGAATTGATTTGGAGCGCGCCGGCTCCGCGCAAACCGTGTCGCTGGCAAAACCTGTATTGCAGTCCCGCGGTGTCGCAGGCTGTGACGGCCATACCGGGCGTGGTGTTCGCCGGATCGATGGATGGACATTTCCGTGCGCACGACACGCGCACCGGCAAAGTGATCTGGGAATTCAACACCGCTGCAGAGCCATTCACGACGGTTTCCGGCACGACGGCGTATGGCGGCGTCCTGGACGGTGCCGGTCCGACGGTTGTGGACGGCATGGTCTATGTGCACTCCGGTTACGCGGGACGCTCGACCAGTAATACGAACGACTTGAGCGGGCGCGAAGGCAATGTGCTCATCGCCTTCTCGGTCGACGGCAAGTGATCGCGAATCGATGTCGTTAACGGGCGGTTGCGCGAGCCTCGCGCGGCCGCTTCGTGTACGGCGCCTAGCCGACGCCTTCATCCAACTGCGCTTTTTCTGCCGTCCCAGCATGGCCGTCAGGAAGCGCCTCGCAGCGCTCGCCCTCTATCAATCGCTTGATTGAATCGATACACTCGCCCGAAATCGAGCCGCGCACGGACTCAAGAGGGGGGCAAATGCGAGGTTCCGGGTGGCGTGAAATGCTCGCGGAATTGCTGGGAGGCTGGCCGATTCTGGTCGGTGCGTTCATTGGCGTCGCAATCGGCCACGCGGCGCTGCCGTTTTACACGGCGGGCGTGTTCGTGAGCTCGCTCGAAACGGAGTTCGGCTGGACTCGCAGTCAACTTTCGCTCGCAGGATTCATGGGCACGCTGACCACGGTGACGTGCGCGCCGTTCGTGGGCTTGTTGATCGATCGGTGGGGCGTTCGTGTACCTGTAGCCGTCGGTTTCGCAGGCGTTGCTTGCATGTTCGCAGCGCTCAGCATGCTGCAAGGCTCTTTGGTCGTTTACTTCATGATCGTCATCCTCGGTGCAGCGCTCGGATTGGCTTCGACGCCGTTGTCCTTCACTCGCGCCATCAACGAACAGTTCGATG
>DATCLP010000026.1:0-1807 GCA_036563855.1 Steroidobacteraceae bacterium
GCGTAGGGCGTTTCCGATCACGGACACCGAGCTCAGGCTCATGGCCGCCGCAGCAATGATCGGGCTCAGCAGCAAACCGAAAGCCGGGTACAGAACACCTGCGGCGATCGGCACGCCGGCCGTGTTGTAGACGAATGCAAAGAATAGATTTTGTTTGATGTTCTCGAGCGTCGCCCGCGATAGCTGACGCGCCCGGACGATGCCGCGCAGATCGCCCTTTACGAGCGTGATATCCGCGCTTTCCATGGCCACGTCGGAGCCAGTCCCCATTGCAATCCCGACGTCGGCCTGTGCGAGCGCAGGCGCATCGTTGATGCCGTCGCCCGCCATCGCCACGACGTGCCCTTGCGCCTGCAAGACCTTGACCTTTTCCGCTTTCTCCGCTGGCATTACTTCAGCGATTACCTCGTCGATGTCGAGCCGCTTCGCCACTGCCTGCGCAGTCGTCTGACTGTCGCCCGTCATCATGACGACGCGAATGCCGGCGCGGTGCAACGCCGCGATCGCATCGGGCGTGCTCGTCTTGATTGGATCAGCCACACCGAGGATGCCAGCCAGCTTTCCTTCGATCGCAACGAACATCGCGGTCTGACCTTCGGCGCGCAGCGCTTCAGCACGGCTCGCGAGCGCAGATACATCGATGTTTCGCGCTGACAGCAGCGCGCGATTACCGACGATGACTTGCCGTCCCTCGACGGCGCCGACAACGCCTTGCCCAGTGACGGAATCGAACGATTGCGGCTGACTCAAACGAACACCGCGTTGCTCCGCACCGCGTGCGATTGCTGCTGCAAGCGGATGCTCGCTGCCGCGCTCCAGCGATGCAGCGAGCCTGAGGACTTCTTCGATACGTGCAGGATCAAACGCTTCGACAGTCACGAGCTGCGGCCTTCCTTCCGTGAGCGTGCCTGTCTTGTCGACCACGAGCGTATCCACCTTGCGCATCGTTTCGATGGCTTCGGCATTGCGGAACAGCACACCGGCCTGCGCGCCACGCGCGGTCGCAACCATGATCGAAATCGGCGTCGCCAGGCCAAGCGCACAGGGGCACGCGATGATCAACACAGCGACCGCGTTGATCACGGCGTGGGCGAAACGCGGCTCGGGCCCGATCGCGCTCCACACGATGAACGTCACGATGGCGATCAAGATCACCGCAGGCACGAAGTACCCAGACACGCGATCCGCGAGCTTCTGAATCGGCGCGCGGCTACGCTGCGCTTCAGCGACCATTGCGACGATGCGCGCGAGAAGCGTTTCTGATCCGACTTTCTCTGCGCGGATCACAAGCGCACCTGTTCCGTTCAGCGTCGCACCGATTACTCGATCGCCAGCCTGTTTGGTCACCGGCATCGGCTCGCCAGTCACCATGGATTCATCGATGCTGCTCGTGCCTTCGATGACGATGCCGTCGACCGGTACTTTTTCGCCGGGCCGTACACGCAAGCGGTCGCCGATCTGAACCTGATCGAGTGGCACATCTTCTTCAGTGCCATCCGGGCGAATACGCCGTGCCGACTTCGCAGAAAGACCCAACAGCGAACGAATCGCTGCGCTCGTCCGACTGCGAGCACGCAGCTCCAACACCTGACCGAGCAGGATGAGTGTCACGATCACCGCTGCCGACTCGAAATACACACCGATGTGCCCCTGCTCGTTTCGGAATGCGGCGGGGAACAGGCCCGGCGCAAGCGTTGCCACGAGGCTGTAGAGAAACGCGACGCTGACCCCGAGCCCAATCAACGTGAACATGTTCAGGCTGCGCTGACGGACCGATGCGACGGCACGTTCGTAAAAAGGCCACGCC
>DATCLP010000027.1:0-3849 GCA_036563855.1 Steroidobacteraceae bacterium
GCACTGGCTGGAGCGCGATCCGGAGATCAAGTGCTACCTGCCCGGCGTGCCGCGTGCGACGTACATGCCGTTCCCGTTCCAGATCTTCCAGAGCAAGGACTACATCTTCATCGCTTACGAATATGCCGGTGCCACCCGCAACATCTACATGAAGGATCCGGGACCGCCGCCGGCCGACTCGTGGATGGGCCAATCGGTGGGCCGCTGGGAGGGCGACACGCTCGTCGTCGAGGTCACGGGCTTCAACGGCCAGACCTGGCTCGACCGCTCCGGCAACTGGCATACGGACGCCCTGAAGGTGACTGAGCGCTACCGCCTCATGGGCAAGGACCATATTTGGTACGAGGCCACGCTAGAGGACCCGAACGTCTACACGCGGCCGTGGAAGATCAGCATGCCGCTGTACCGCCGTATCGAGCCGAATGCACAGTTGCTGCAGTTCAAGTGCGTGGAGTTCGTCGAGGAGCTGATGTACGGCCATCTGCGCAAGAAGCCGACGCAGCCTCCCAAAGAGCCTGCAAAGTAATGCCAAATAGGGAAAATTAAGGGGATTTCCCCTGGAACTTCGCCGTAAAGCGGCCACTATGTGGCCACGGCACACGAGCCGCCGGCGACTAGGCCGGCGGCCCCGAAGGTAAGATTGAGCTGCGAAGCCGTAAGAGCTGTGCGGCGCAAGAGCTAAGAGGTACTCGAGAATGAAGATGAAACTGTGGTTAGGGCTGGCTGTTGCGGGTGGCATCGCTGCGCTCGGCACAGCGACGACGATGGCGCACCACGCATTCGCCGCGGAGTTCGACGCAAATCGCCCGGTGAACCTGCGCGGCAAGGTGACGAAGGTCGAGTGGATCAATCCGCACGCCTGGATTCACCTGGATCACGTGAAAGAGGACGGCACGACGGAAGCCTGGATGGTGGAAGGCGGTACGCCGAACACCCTACTGCGCCGTGGAATCACGAAGGACTCGCTGAAGATCGGCACCGAGATCGTCGTGCGCGGCTACCAGTCGAAGGACGCGCTCTGCGTGCCGAAGTGCCGTGCGAACGGCCGCGACATCACCTTCCCGGATGGTCGCAAGCTGTTCATGGGCTCCTCGGGCACGGGTGCGCCGAAGGACGGCTCGGACCCCGACGAGCGCTAATCCAGCCAGGCGCCGCAGGCGCATTTGCCTGAAAACGAAAACGCCCGCTCGATTCGAGCGGGCGTTTTGTTTTGGACGCTGCTTCCAACGACTGCTTGGGAAAGGCGTCTACTGCGTTGGAAAGACCTCCAACCGTCGCCCGTGACCCGTAGCCCGTCGCCCAGCTGGCGCTATCCGTACGCCAGCCGCAGCATTTCGATCACGCCGATGATTTGCGTGATCCAGTAGATCGCGATGGCAATGAGAATGCCGCCGGCGACGGCCAAGGCGATCTTTTCCTGAGTGCTGAGCTTGCGTTGCGTGTTCATGGGGGTCCTACCGCGATTAGCCGGAGAATCCGATCCAGCGACCGGACGCTGCGACGAGGAACCATATGGACATCGAAGCCAAGGCGACGAGCTTCAACGTGAACGGATTGAGCTCTGCGTGATCGCGTCGCAGAAGCGGTGCGCGCACGAGAAAGGCGAACAGAATGCCTACCGCGAGCGCCGCCATTTTCACCCAATAGTAGAAGTTGTGATAGCACTTGACCGCGACGCCCGACACCATGAAGAAGCCGGTCACGAGCAGTACGATCAAGGAGATCTTGAAGTACTTGTGCGCATTGTCGGTAACCGTCTTCGACGGCACGTCGGTCAGCACGACGTTGCAGAGGCGCAAATCGGACACGAGCACCGACCCCCCGAGCACGGCGAGGGCCATGAGATGAATCGCCTCGATCGTTGCAAACGTCGCGCCTTGATCCTTCACAAAGGCGCCGATGGGCGAAGTTTCCAACCAAGTGAAAAACGACTCGATCATGAGATCTCCGCGAATCGATGCGGGCTGCGAACTCAGTGGGCTGCAGCGGAGGCGACGCAGCCTGCCGCCCAATTCATGAATGCGGACATTTCCTTGCCGCAATCGAACCAGTCGTAGGCGATGAAGCGGCCGCAGACGATCACGCCGGCCCACAAGCACAACGAAGCCCCCGCGGCGCAACGCGCGCGTTTCGGAGGAATCTTGTCGAGATCCCAGCTCTTGCCCGTTGCGCTCAGGTATTTGTTGAAGGCAATCGCGTTGATCGCTGCAGCGATGAGCAGAATGAGCTTCAGGCGGAACCACACGCTTTGCGTCGTGCGGATCGGGATCGCGGTATAGAGCAGTATCCCGGTCACGATCATGATCGAAAAACCGATCCACATCGGTCGGTTGAGCCGCTCGGCAATGCGCGTTGCAGGCACGTCCATGAGCCACCACCCCAGCATGCGCAAGTCGATCACGAACAGCATGCCGAGCGACAGCATCAAGGTGAGAACGTGCGTCGTCTCGATCCAGTTGTAGAGATAGAAGGATTCGTGAAGGCCGGAACTGATGGACAACGAGTCCACCCACTCGGCAAATCGCAACGCCAGTGAATTGAGCACGCTCGCCTCTAGCTCCCTTTGGTCCCGCGATGGAACTCGCCCACTGCCGGGGCGATTGGGGCCGAATTCTAGTGGTCTAACGGCCCCGAGCTGGACAAGAAGTTTAAAGGGGCGCGAGCGCGCCGAATGCTGCTTCGAAATTCAGCTTATGTCTGCAAGCTATAGACGCACGCACTCAATCCAGCACGGCTCCAAGCCTACGACGTAGTCCTGCAGCTTCGTCGGTACGCCGGTGTCGCGGTCGAGCGCATATGCGCTCATGCGGTTGGAGAGCTGACCTGCGACGAACAGAAAACGCCCGTCCGGGTCCATGGCCATCGCGCGCGGCTGCCGCTCAGTCGGCACGGCGCCGATGGTTTCCATGCGGCCCGTTTCCGCATCGACCGCAAATGCCGCGAGCGAGCTCGAGCTGCGTTCGGACGCATACAGAAAACGCCCCTCCGGCGTTAGCAAGAGCTCGGCCGCCCACCGCTTGCCGCGATATCCCCGCGGCACTGCGTGCGCGAGCGCGCGCTCCTGTAAACGCCCGGTGGCCGCGTCGTAATCGAAGGACCGCAGCGATGCATCTCGCTCGCAGAGCACGAACAAGCGGTCGCCGCGCGGATGGAAACGAATGTGTCGCGGACCGGCGCCGGTGGAAACCTTCACCTCGGCAGCCGTCGTTTCGCGCAAGCGACCCGTTTCGGCGTCGAACGGCCAAACGATGAGCGCGTCCGCACCGAGCGCTGCGGCTACGACGAAGTCGTTCGCAGGCGCCGCCAAGACCGAATGCGCCTTCGGGATCGAGCGGATCACTTGATGCGGCTCACTGAGCTCGCCTTCGTGGATCGCGCTCACCGCAACGAAATCGTCGTGATACGAGGCCGTGAGCAGCCAGCGTCCAGACCGATCGACGGATAGAAAAGCCAGCGGACCCGGCATGCGGGTCTCGCCGATGGGCCGCAGCACGCCGCGTTGGGGATCGATCGTGAAGCTCGCAATGGCGTACGGCTCGTCGCGCAAGCCCGCAAACATGAAACGACGATCCGGCGTCCATGCGAGCGTCGTGAACTTGCCGCCCAACACATGCTCGACGAGCATCAACTCTCCCGTACCGGGCTGCATTTTGAACACGAGCAGCTCCCGGCTCTCGGAGTTGGCTACATAGACGAACGCGTGTTCATTCTCCATCGACATCGAGCTCCGTTTACCGAAGTTGATACCGCGGAACTGAACGAACCGCCGGCCGGGAGGTTCCGCTGAACGAGAGGAATTTGCCGTCAGTAGTGCGGAGGGCGTTCTTCGCCTGGCATGTAGGTCTGCCC
>DATCLP010000028.1:0-4186 GCA_036563855.1 Steroidobacteraceae bacterium
CGAATCCGCGCTCGCGAACAACGTGACTTGATGGCCTTGGCGCACCAGCTCTTCGGTCAGATAGGAGACGATGCGCTCGGTGCCGCCGTAAGTCTTGGGCGGCACACTCTCGATCAACGGCGCCACTTGCGCGATCTTCATGTGACCTCCTCCAGACGTCTCGTTCGCGCGAGCGGTTTGTAATTTCGGCACTAATTTTCGTGTGTTTTTCCGACCTCGCGGCGAACAGGAACTGGGCACATAGGGACTTGCGCGGGAATCTCAAGGGGCGCTTCGAAGCGGCGGCGAACGTCGATCTGTGGGCCTCATTTACGCTTCGGAGCCTCGGAAATCCGAGGCCGCTACCGGGCGCTCATGGATGCATCCGCACCGAGAAGTCGTGCCCGGATAAGGTCGTGCCTGGATAAGAAAAAGCCCCGCGCGTGGGCGAGGCTTCAATCGGCTGTGCTCATCGAAGCCCGATCAGGCTTCTGACATTGCGGTGAAACGACCGCGTTCTAATTGCCGGCTTGCCCCTCGCAAGTCGGTGAGCCGCCACGGATACCTGTCGATCGCATGTGCTTCGCCGTGCGCCAAATAGATTCGTTCGGCGTCGCTCCACTTGAACAGCACCGGCAGACTGACATCGAGCTGAGGCAAATAGAACTCATCGAGTCGGAGCCGTTTCAGATTGTCCTGTTCTGCGAGCTCGCGGTGGCGCATCGCATTTCCATTTCGCGCGTCGTTCGTATCGATCTCGCCGGTTAGGCCATACACGCCGCAGGCGAGCGACGCAGCGAAAACGAAGGCTGCCTTCGATATCGATGTGCTCCTCATGCTCGTAACATCCCCCGATGCACGGGCACGCACATGGCGTGCAAGTCGAGGACCGCAGGCGCGCCGAAGCGACATAAACCTGCGAATCCGCGCTCTTCAGGGCGTCGAATTGTGACGCGCGTCGCATTTTAGTCCGCCGTAAGAGCCTTTCGCATGCGACCGAACGGGCGAGCCCGAAGCCGACCTGTAAAGAAGGGCGACGCACGTCAAGCATTCGATCCAAACCGGTTGAGAGCGGCCGGCGACTTTACATAGTCTTACGGCGAATGCGCTGTCTCTTTTTGGTTGCGCGTCTCGCCATGATCCATCGACGGATGCGGTTTCTTATATGTGTGTGGTTGCTCGTGTTGGGCGCAGCGGCGCACGCGGACAGTTCCTCGCCCTTTCCGCGTCCCGCAGAGCTCGAGCACGACATCGCGTTCTGGCGTCGCGTCTATACCGAAGTCACGACGAACGGCGGCTTGCTGCACGATCCGGTGCGGCTCGATGTCGTGTACGAAGTCGTGGAGTTCCCGCCCAATCTGTCGCCGCGCGAGCGCTCGAAGCGCGTCGATGCGCTCAAGAAGAAATACGCCCGCATTCTCGATCGCATCGCCACGGTCAATGAGTCCGAGCTGACGGCGGAAGAGAAGCGCGTAAAGGATTTGTGGCCGAAGGGCACGCGTCGGGAACGCTTCGAACAGGCCGCGGAGGAAGTACGGTTCCAACTCGGCCAAGCGGATCGGTTTCGCGAGGGATTGATTCGATCCGGTGCATACCGCGACTACATCACCGCGACGTTCGAGCAGATGGGCTTGCCCCGGGAGCTAGTGGCGCTGCCGCACGTCGAGTCTTCGTTCAACACATACGCGTACTCCAAAGTCGGCGCCGCCGGCATGTGGCAATTCATGCGCTCGACAGGGCGGCGCTTCTTGCGCATCGATGCAACGGTCGATGAACGACTCGATCCTTACCGATCGACGAAAGCGGCTGCGCGGTTCCTCGAACAGAACTACATCGTGCTAGGGAGCTGGCCGCTTGCTCTCACGGCCTACAACCACGGCACCGCCGGCATGCGCCGTGCTCAGGAAGTGATGGGCACGAGCGACATCGCGGTGATCGTGCGCAAGTACAACAGCCGCACGTTCGGCTTCGCATCGCGCAACTTCTACGTGGCATTCCTCGCGGCGCTCGAGATCGATCAGAACCCAGAGAAATTCTTCGGTCCGATCAAGCTCGCTCCGGTGGACAACAGCCGCGTCATCGAGCTGCCGCATTTCCTTCCCGCTAGCCGCATCGCATCGGCATTGAACGTGGAGCTCGACGAGTTACGGCGTTTGAACCCGTCGTTGCTGCCGGCGGTCTGGCGCGGTGTGCGGAACGTGCCGCGCGGTTTCGAGTTCCGCGTTCCGGCGCACGTCGATGCAACCGCTGCGTTGCAGGCCCTGTCTGCGATCGGTCCTGTCGCGTCCCAGGTCACCGAATCTCAGCACCGTGTGGAGCGCGGCGAGACGCTCTCGACGATTGCAGCCAGCTACGGAGCCAGCGTCAGGCAACTCGCGGAGCTGAACGGCCTTGCGCCGCCGTATCGAATCTATGCAGGTCAGGTGCTTTCGTTGCCCGGCAAGCCGGGCCAACCTCCTGCCGCCGTGGCAGCGACCACACCGAAACCCGCGACGTCCGCAGGGAGCGCTCCGCCGACGGGCGTCACCGGCACGGACCGCTATGTCGTACGCCGGGGCGACACGCTCTCGCGAATCGCGGCGAAGCACGGTCTGACCGAAGAAGCGCTCATGGAACTGAACAACATCAAGAATCGGAACTTCATTTTCGAAGGACAGGTGTTGGCGCTGGCGCCGAGCTCGCGTACGGCGCCGCCGATCGAAGCGCAAGTTCCAGTCGAAAGCGTCGTCGTGCCGCCGGACACCGAGTTGGTGGCAGCCATCGAGGCAAGCGAGCCGGTTTCCGAGCGCGAGGCCGAAGAACTTGGACCGGCGCTCGTACCCGGCGCGCAGGCAGCGGCATCCGCCGATCCGAGTGACTACTCGGTTCACGACGACGACACGGTAATCGTGCAAGCAGCCGAGACGCTCGGTCATTACGCCGAGTGGCTCAACATTCGGGCAAGCCGACTGCGCCAGCTGAACCGCATGACGATGGCGACGCCGGTCGTGATCGGCCGGAAATTGAAGCTCGATTTCACGAAGGTGTCGCGCGATGAGTTCGAAGCGCGCCGGATGGAGTATCACAAGCAGCTTCAAGAGGCATTCTTCAGCGAATATCGGATCACGGGTAACGAAACGCACGTGATCAAGCGTGGCGAATCGGTTTGGGTGCTCGCACAACAGCGCTACAACATCCCGATCTGGTTGCTCCGCCAATACAATCCGGATCTGGATTTGGGCTCGGTCAGGCCGGGCACTAAGCTCGTGATTCCGATGGTCGAGCGAACCTCGAATGCGGATCCGGCCGCCTAGCCGAAAGAGAACGTCGATGAAACCTGCGGCGCGTCTTTGGAATTTCGTGGCTCTGGGCGCGCTTGCGTTGACCGGTTGCATGACCGCGCAGGTCTACGAGGGCGAGCGACGGCCGCGCAGCGAGGTAGCGCTCATCTCGGGCGATGTCGCAGCAATCAGCGCGAATGCACCCGTCAGCGTGATCTTGCGTCGAGTGGACGGCATTACGTTGCGGGTCGGTCAAAGCTCGGTCGAAGTCTTGCCGGGAACGCACACATTGCTGGTCGACTGCCGCATTCCGGAGACAGGTGCCGTGACTCGGCACTCGATCGAGGTCGAGGTGTTCGAAGGACGCTCCTACCGGCTCGTCGCGGAGACCGGGCCGGGCTTGCAGGGATGTTCTTCCGTTCGCCTGGAAGCAAGCGATGATTGATGGGCTTCGCGGTCGGTGCGAGGGTGTGTCAAGTAACGTCTGGCACCGGAATCCTGTTCGCGAACATAGGCACGCTATACTTCGCCGATACGCTTCGATAGAGAACGCATGAACGGTTCCATGCTTCGACGGCTTGCTGGTTCACTCATCGTCTTTTGCGCGGTCCACGCGCAGGCCGAAGCGCCGCTGTCCTCGTCGGCAATCGCCTCTTCGAGCTCCAACTTGTCGCTCGATGCCGGGCTGCCGCTCGCAGACAGCGTCATCGTACGCAAGAGCGAGCGCCGCCTGTACCTGATGCGTAACGGCGAGGTGCTGCGCAGCTACAAGATCGCGCTCGGACTGCGGCCGGAAGGCCACAAGCAGTATGAGGGCGATTATCGGACGCCCGAAGGGAAATACCGGCTCACGCGGCGCAATCCGAACAGCGAGTATTTTCTATCGATTCAGATCTCCTATCCGAACGAGCAAGATATTGCCCGTGCGCGCAAACAGGGGCTGAATC
>DATCLP010000029.1:0-3124 GCA_036563855.1 Steroidobacteraceae bacterium
GAAGTCTCCTTCGGTGGTCAAGCGCGCGAACTTGTTCCAAGGACAAACGATCTGGCAATCGTCGCATCCGTAGATGCGGTTGCCGATGGCCTTGCGGAATTCGACCGGAATGGGGCCGCGCAACTCGATCGTCAAATAAGAAATGCAGCGACGGGCGTCGAGCTCGTTGGGCGCGACGATTGCTCGCGTAGGACACACTTCGAGACAAGCCGTGCACGTTCCGCAATGTGCCGTCGCCGGCTCATCGATCGGTAGGGGCAGGTCGGTCAGGATCTCGCCCAAGAAGAACCACGAGCCGGCATTTCGATTGATGAGATTCGTGTGCTTGCCGATCCAACCGAGCCCGGCATTGCGCGCGTACGCTTTTTCGAGCACGGGACCGCTGTCGACGAAAACACGGTAGTGCGTACCGGCACATGCCCCGGCAATCCGTTCAGCCAGCTTGGCCAGGCGATGGCGCAGCACTTTGTGATAATCGCGTCCCAGCGCATAGCGGGAGACATATCCAATGGTCGGATCCGCAAGCGCTTCCTCCGGATCGAGCGCTTTCGGCAAGTAATCCATGCGCGCCGAGATGACGCGAACGGTCCCCGGCACCAGCTCTTGAGGTCGCGCCCGGGTACGGCCATGGCGCATCATGTAGTCCATTTCGCCATGGCGTCCAAGCTCGAGCCAACGCATGAGACGATCCTCGTCCTCGGGAATGTCGACGCCGGCGATGCCGATTTGTTGGAAACCGAGCTCGGCACCCCAGGTGCGAATGGAGTTTGCGAGCTCCGTGTACGTCGCTGCGGACATGTGCGGAGGAGGGAGGTGCCGGAGGTCGCTCAGTATAATGGCTTATGGCTCGATTACCTGTCGCGATCTACAACGAGTCTCAGGTCCGCGCACTCGATCGCTTCGCCATCGAACGAGCGGGCATTCCTTCCTACACGCTGATGACGCGCGCAGGCGAAGCCGCGCTTCGGGCGCTACGTAGCTGTTGGCCGACTGCCGAGCGCCTGCTCGTGTTGTGCGGTCCCGGAAACAATGGCGGAGACGGATACGTGCTCGCGCGAGCCGCGCTCGAGCAACGGCTCAAAGTGCGCGTGGCTGCGCTGGGCGATCCTTCGAAGTTGCAGGGCGACGCTCGCCGCGCATGCGAGGAGTTTCGTGCGGCCGGCGGCGAAACGGTTGCATGGGAGCCCCAGCTGCTCGACGAAGCGGACGTGATCGTCGATGCGATCTTCGGCGTCGGGTTGAGCCGCGCAGTCGAAGGCGAAATTGCCGACTGCATTCGGTGCGTGAACGACAGCGGGCGGCATGTTCTGGCGATCGATATCCCGAGCGGACTCGCAACGGACAGCGGACACGTTCTCGGATGCGCAGTCGAAGCCGATCGGACCATCACATTCATCGGTTTGAAGCTCGGGTTCTATCTGGGCGACGGTCCGAATTGCACGGGCATCGTGATGTGCGATTCGCTCGACGTGCCGGAGGAGGCGTTCGCTGCCGTTCCCGCGAGCGCGATGCGCATCGATCAACAAGCGCTTGCTGCGACATTGCCCCGACGGCGACGCACGACGCACAAGGGGCAACAAGGTCATTTGCTCTTGATCGGCGGCGGCGCTGGCATGGCAGGTGCTGCGCGACTTGCCGGCGAAGCCGCATTGCGCGTGGGCTCGGGTTTGGTCACCGTTGCAACGCGACCGGAGAACACTGCAGCGATCACGGCCGGGCGACCTGAGTTGATGTGTCGCGGCGTGGTCCAAGCCGCCGATCTCGCTCCTTTGATCGAGCGCGCCGACGTCATTGCCATCGGCCCCGGTCTCGGACAAGACGACTGGTCGCGAACGGTGCTCTCGGCCGTGCGAGAGTGCAGCAAGCCGATGGTGTTGGATGCCGATGCGCTGAACTTGTTGGCGCAAGCGCCATACAAGAAGTCAAATTGGATTCTTACGCCGCATCCCGGTGAAGCCGGACGATTGCTCGGGATCGGCGCCGGCGAAGTGCAGGCCGATCGATTGAGCGCTGCTCGGCGTCTCATCGAACGCTACGGCGGAGTGGTCGTGCTGAAAGGCGCAGGCACGCTCGTCGTGGATCCAGACTCACTCCCTCACATTTGCGATCGCGGCAATCCGGGTATGGCTTCACCTGGTATGGGTGACGTGCTGACCGGCGTGATCGCAGGCATTCTGGCGCAGGGGGCTGAACCCGCCGCTGCTGCACGCGCGGGCGTCCTCGTGCACGCAATGGCTGGCGATCTCGCCGCGCAGCGGGGCGAGCGGGGTCTCATTGCCAGCGACCTGTTCGGGTTCCTTCCCACGTGCGTGAATCCGATTCGCTAATCGTCGAAGCGCCCACTGTCGAGGCGATGTGCGCAATCGGGCACGCGCTCGCAGAGACTCTCACGCCGGTCGAAACGTGTTTCGTCATCGAGCTTCGCGGCGAGCTCGGTGCAGGAAAGACGACGCTCGTCGGGGCGATCCTCAACGCGTTCGGTTACGACGGGCATGCGCGCAGCCCGACGTACACGCTCGTCGAGCCTTACGAGCTCGCCGGACGACGTATCCACCATTTCGATTTGTATCGGTTGCGCGATGCGCAGGAGATCGAGCCGCTCGGGATGCGCGACCTGCAGGAGCCGCGCAGCATTTTCTTGATCGAATGGCCGGAGCGCGCTGAGGGAGCGCTGCCGCCAGCGGATCTTTCCGTGCACATTTCTTATGGGGCGACGAACGGTCGCGTCCTCCGGTTGGAAGCTCGCTCGGAGGCCGGTAGGACGGTGCTCGGCCGGCTCGATCCTAAAATCAAGCCGTAACTTGGAACCGTATCTCTATAATTTACCTTGAATTTATTAACGGGCCCGCGTTAGATTACCCGCCATTATGCGGGGCCGGGTCCTTTTTCATGCATCTTCGTGGGCGTGGATCGCGCTTTGCGGTCTGTTCGCTGCGTTTGCATCGGCCGCTCCGCAGACCATCGTCAAAGACGTGCGCCTATGGGCCGGACCCGATTCCACGCGCGTCGTTCTCGATCTGTCCGGTCCTGTCGAGCACTCCGTCCTCACGCTCTCGAATCCCGAGCGGGTCGCCGTCGATTTGCGCGGCGCCCGAATGGCAACGGCGCCTCCAAAGCTTCCGGA
>DATCLP010000030.1:0-3318 GCA_036563855.1 Steroidobacteraceae bacterium
GTCCAAGGTCGTCGATCTCGAGTACACGCGCAACGAGGCGCTCAGTATCGGCGACCCGCCGAACGACTACCTGGACATTACGACGTACAACAATTTCTATGAGTTCGGCATCGACAAGGACGCGCCGGCTCGCAATTCCGGTCGATTCAAGCCCGAGCCCTGGACCGTGACGGTCGCTGGCGAGGCCGAGGTAACCGGCAAGTTCGCCCTCGAAGATCTCCTGAAAGGACATGCGCTCGAGGAACGCGTGTATCGACTGCGATGCGTGGAAGCGTGGTCCATGGTGATTCCCTGGGTCGGTGTCCCGCTCGGCGCCGTGCTCAAACGATTCAAGCCGACCTCCAAGGCCAAATACGTTGCTTTCAAGACGGTCTATCGTCCGTCCGAAATGCCGGGACAACGATTCCCTGTGTTGCAGTGGCCCTACGTCGAGGGATTGCGCATCGATGAGGCGATGCACCCCCTTACGCTCCTCGCAATCGGCGTCTACGGCAAGACGCTGCCGAATCAGAACGGAGCGCCGCTACGGCTCGTCGTCCCCTGGAAGTACGGCTTCAAGGGCATCAAGTCGATCGTCGAAATTCGCTTTACCGAGCGGCAGCCGCCGACGTCATGGAACATCTCCGCACCGCACGAATACGGGTTCTATGCGAACGTGAACCCCAACGTCGATCATCCGCGCTGGAGCCAGGCGCGCGAGCGCCGCATCGGCAGCGGATTGTTCGCTGCAAAGGTGCCGACATTGATGTTCAACGGCTACGAGAAGGAAGTCGCCGATCTTTATCGCGGCATGGATTTGGCGAAGTACTACTGACTTCGTCAGGGCGGCAGCAGAAGCTCGGAATGAACGACGCCACCGTTGCCGAGCGTCGCGGGCTCACGGCCAAGCGCACCGAGCTCGTGCGTCGCTACGTCAAGCCCGCCTTGTTCATCGCGTGCCTGCTGCCATTCATCCACATGCTGCTCGGCGCATTCGAGTTCGCAGGCTTCCGTCTCGGCACCAATCCCGTCGAAAAAATCCAGGACACGTTCGGTCAGTGGGGACTGCGGCTACTCATCATCACACTTGCGATCACCCCGCTGCGGGACTGGTTCGGTGCCGCTTGGCTGATCCAGCTACGGCGCATGCTGGGTCTGTTCGCGTTCTTCTACGTGTCGTTGCATTTCCTGACGTGGCTGATCCTCGATCAGGGCGTCTTCTGGCCTGCGATCGTCGAAGACATCGCCGAGCGGCCGTTCATCACGATCGGGTTCTTGGCCTTGCTCATGCTCATACCGCTGGCAGTGACGTCCACGAACGCGATGATGAGACGGCTGGGCAAGCGTTGGAAGACGCTGCATCGGCTCGTCTACGTCATTACGCTGCTCGGCGTGTGGCATTACTGGTGGCAAGTGAAGGCGGATATCCGCGAGCCGGCATTCTATTTGGGCATCACGTTGGTATTGCTCTGCTGGCGCGCGTGGAAACTGAGAAAACGCTGACGGCGCCGAGGCCGCTCACATAGACGTGCGAATCGACCAGAGCTCAGGGAAGAACTTGAGATCGAGCGCCTTCTTCAGATAACCGACGCCGCTCGTGCCTCCCGTACCGCGCTTGTACCCGATGATGCGTTCGACCGTCTTCATGTGACTGAACCGCCAAAGCTGGAATTTCTGGTCCAGGTCGACCAACTTTTCCGCGAGCTCGTACAAGTCCCAATGCGCTTCGACGCTGTGATAGACCGATAGCCACGCAGCGGCGACCTGCTTGTTCGGCTCATACGGTTGCGACCAATCGCGATCGAGATGGCTCTCCGGAATCTCGAACCCGCGGCGGCTCAATAGGCGCAACGATTCGTCGTAGATGCTCGGGCTGTGCAGCGTTCGTTTCAGCGCGGCGTAAACATCGGGATTCCGCTTGAAGACTTCGATCATATCGGGGTTCTTGTTGCCGATCAGAAACTCGAGCATGCGGTATTGATAGGACTGAAACCCCGAGGCGCGCCCGAGGTAGTTGCGAAACGCGGAGTACTCCGAAGGCGTCAGCGTCGCGAGCACGTCCCACGATTGCGTCAATTGCGCTTGGATGCGCGACACGCGCGACAACATCTTGAACGACGGGCCGAGATCGTCGCGCCGGATGTGGTCGAGCGCCGCATTGAGCTCGTGCAGACACAGCTTCATCCACAGCTCGGAGGCTTGATGGATGATGATGAACAGCATCTCGTCGTGCTCGAAGGACGCCGGATGCTGCGCGCTCAAGATCTTGTCGAGCGCCAGATACTCGCCGTAGCTGCGTGACTCACCGAGGTCCCAATGGACCTGCTCGTCGGACAGATCGACGGCGTGCTTCTTGTCTTGCGAATCTTGCGACATCAGTTGAACACCCAGCCCGGAACGTGCTGCCAGCCGCGCAACAGCTCTCTATCCAGGCGTTCGTAATCGGGTTCCAGAGATCGGACCAGCGTCCAGAACTTGCGCGAATGATTCATGTGACGCGTGTGACTCAGCTCGTGAACGAGCAGATACCGCAGAACCTCGGGAGATTGGAACAGTACGCACACGTTCAGGCTGATCGTTCCCGTGGCCGAGCAACTGCCCCATCGCGTGCGCTGTAAACGCACTTGGAGGCGCTTGTACTCGAAGCCGCCGCGTGCGGCGACGCTGGCGAGCTCGCGACCAAGCTCGAACTCAGCAAGATCGAACAGCCAATTCCGTAAGGCCTGGCCGACGAGCCGCGTGTCCGAGGTGTTCCCGACGACCGCCAGGACCGAACCGTCCACGACCATCGCGTGGGTCGTGCGGCTGGGACTCGGACGGTACTCGACGGCATAGCTTCGGTGCACGGCCGGCAGTTCGATGCGGCTGGGACGTAGCTCGGTCGTGGCGCCCGGCATCGCGGATAGATCGGCTATACGCGCTGCGATCCACTCGCGATGCGCGCCAACGAACCGCTGTACGGTCCCGGCGGACGCACCTGGAGGCACGACGATTTCTACGCGGCCGCCCGGATACACGCGCACCGACAGCCTGCGTGCGCGTCGGCTGACACGCACCGTCCAGTGCGGCGTCGCTTCCTTGCTTTCGAACAATTGGAGCTGCGCGGACATCCGCTGCGGATACAACATGGCTTGCGGCTGCAAGTCAATCGCGCGGCAACGGCAATTTCGACGCTCGTGTCAGCGCGCGCCCGTATTGATTTGCTTCAAGAGCGTTTGGGCCTTTCGGTAATCCGGCGCGATGACGATTGCACGCTCCAGCGCATCGCGTGCACCAATGGCATTTCCTTGCGCCAGCCGCAAGCGCCCAAGCAGCACGAGCGCTTCGGCCTGTCCCCAA
>DATCLP010000031.1:0-4929 GCA_036563855.1 Steroidobacteraceae bacterium
GGGCAGACAGTGCGCAAGGAAGAGCTGCTGCGAGCGGTTTGGCCCAACGTCGTCGTCGAGGAGAACAATCTCACTCAGAACATTTCTGCATTGCGCAAGGCGCTCGGCGAAAGGACCGGGGAACACCGTTTCATCGTCACGATTCCAGGCCAGGGATATCGCTTCGTCGCCCGTGTAGAACGGCTGTCGATCGACGCAGAGGAAAACCGCACGCACTCCTTCGAGCAGCCTGCGGCGATACGACCCGGACCGACACGTCGACGCGCGATCGGCATAGTGCTCATCGCTGCCGTTGCCATGGCGACTGGGACCGCGGTCTTGCTCGGCAGCAGCAACACGCCGGGACGCACGATGCCTCGCGCAATCGCAGTGTTGCCATTCAAGCCGATCGTCGCGACGGAACCGCAGGAAGCCATACAACTCGGGATGGCCGACAGCCTCATCATGGAGCTCAGCCGAAGTCCGCACCTCATTGTCCGCCCCTTGAGTGCGACGAGACGATTCACCGCAACCGATCAGGATCCGCTCGCCGCCGGTCGACAGTTGCGCGTCGAGGCCGTGCTCGATGGCACGATCCAGATGGCAGACGGGCGGATTCGCGCATCGGCTCGCCTCCTGCGTGTCAGCGACGGCCGTCAACTCTGGGCCGGCAAGTTCGATGAAGAGTTTTCAGGAATCTTCGAAGTCCAGGACACGATCGCGCGGCGCGTGGCGCAGACGCTCGCGGTTCGGCTCGATGCACGCGCGCAGCCTGCAACACTGAACACGCGTGCCTACGAGCTGTACATGAAGGGCCGCGTGCACGCGATGCGGCTCGTGATGCCCGAAGTGCGCCGCGGCATCGAATATTACGAGCAAGCCTTACGCGAGGATCCATCCTACGCATTGCCATATGCTGGGATTGCGGAAGCGATGCGTCCCCTCGTGCTCAGCAATGACGTCCCCGCTACGGAAATTCTGCCGCGCGCAAGAGAAGCCGCAGAGCATGCGCTCGGGCTCGCGCCGAATCTGGCCGAAGCCAACCACGCCAGAGGTATGATTGCCTTCATGTTCGATCGGGATTGGGCGACGGCCGAGCATTATCTTGCGCGCGCCGTCGAGCTCGCACCGAACAACGGCGAGGGGCATATTTATCTCGCCCACCTGTATTCCAACCTCGGCCGCAGCGACGAAGCGCTGGCGCATGCCGAGCGAGCCGGCGCGCTGAATCCCGTGAGTCCGCTGATCGGAGCACTGCAAGGGCAATTTCTAGGGCACAGCGGCCAGCTCGAAAATGCCATTCGAAAATTGCGCGAAGTCACTACCCTCGAGCCCGGGTTCTGGCTTGGACATCACTTGCTAGCGAATGCATTGATCGACGCTGGCCAGTACGAAGAGGCGTTGGCGGCAAGTACCGAAGCCAAGCGTCTCTCGCCCCTGCAGACATACTCGGACTGCCTTATCGCCCTCGCACATGCCGGCCTCGGACGCGAGAACGAAGCTCGAACGATCCTGAACGCGCTGACCAACTCGAGTGAGGAGCGATTCGTGCCGCCCACTCACCTCGCGTTGATTCATGTCGCGCTCGGTGAGAAGGATGCCGCGATTCAGCAGCTCGAAGCCGCTATCGAGGCTCGTGACGCACGACTTGCGTTCTTGAAGATCGATCCGAAATGGAAACCGCTCCGTGCGGATCCCCGCTTCGCCGATTTGCTTCGACGTGTCGGCTTCGAGTCGTAGGAGCGCTACGCGCTGCGGGCAACAGGCGACTGTTTGGCGCGCGGAGTGCGCAAACACCACCTCTCCCCCTGCGGGAGAGGTCGCAGAGCAGAGCGTGCGGGTGAGGGGATGCTCATGCTCGCGACGCGAGCAACAGCGTTCCCGCGCTCGCGCCTTCTCCTCGGACCTCGCAGGAGAAAAAAGCGGCAGCGCGCTTAGCGCTGCCGCTTCCGGCCGTAACCCGTAGTCCGTCGTCCGTGACCCACCCTCAATCTCATTCGCCCGGCTGTTCCGCAGCCCAAGCGAAATGCTCGCCTTCGTTCACGAACTTCCCTAAGCCGGGAAACGGAAAGTGAACCGCGTAGATGCGTTGTCCGCTTTGTGCGTAGGTCGCCAAGACCTCCTTGCGGCTCGCCTGCGCCGTCGGTGCATCGCCATCGAACTGAATCGTCCAATCCGGCTCCCGCACGGACACGATGTAGTGATGCGCGGTATCGCCCATGTAGAGCAAGGATTCGTTACCCGAGGTAATGAGATAGCCCGAATGACCCGGCGTATGGCCCTTGATCTCCACGGCCTTGACGATGTTCGGAATGAGCTCGGATCCGGGCGCGAATGTTTCGATCTTCGGCGTCACGGCTTCAACCATCGCCTTGCGTCCTGCGTCGTCGCCCACCGATCCCTTGATGGAATCCCACTCGGCGGCGGACATGCGCACGGTCGCATTGGCAAAGACGAGCGCGCCATTCGCATCGACGAGACCGCCGACGTGATCGAAATGGCCGTGCGAGATGAAAATGTCGGTGACGCTCGCCGGATCGATGCCCGCTTCGCTCATCGAGACCAGCAACTTTCCGTTGTTCTCCCCGCCGCCGGGCCCAACACCCGTGTCGAACAACAAGACCTTGTCCGCAGTCTTCACGAGCATCGGCTGAACGCTCAGCGTGAGCTCGGTCGTGGGCAGCCCCGCCTCACTCAGCACCTTGGCGATGTCTTCGGGCGTGCGATTGATGCCAAACACCTTCCCGTCGTTCGGTATGACGAACGTGGAGTCCTTCAGCGCATACGCCGTGAACTCGCCGATCTTGAATTCGTAGACATTGCCGCTCGCTGCCGGAGCCGCATCGGTTTCGGTCGGCGCGGCGGCTTGCTGCTCGGACCCGCGACCGCAAGCAGCCAACACGAGCGTAAATGCAACAACAGGCAAGAGTCGCATATGCATGGTCTCCCCTCGGCTTCGAGTTTTTCGAGCTGCGCATTGTCGAACGAAATGCGCGAGAGATCCATGCCCAAGCATGGGAACGAACCCTCAATGTTTGGTCCTCGCCGAGAGAGAGTCGTTTACGCCCGCGGGCGGACCTTTCCGAATTACTGCGAGCTCGAAACGGCAGCGCCCCTGTACGAGCGGGCGCTGCCGTCAAGGAAGGGAACATCGAGCCTCAGAAACGGAACCGAGCGACCAACCGCGTATCCGTTCCCGGCGATGTAGCGCCCAAATCTGCGGGTGCCGAGCCGGTGACTCGCGCACTACCGTCCACATCCTGATAGAACCACTCCGCTTCGGCTCCGATGGAGAAGTGTGTCCGGCGACGGCTATCGAATTTTGCCCACGCTCGGATTCGAGTACCTGTTCAATGAGCCTCCTGGCGATCCTCGGAATCCAACGTGGTCGTAGCGGTCGAGCCGAGGATTGTTTGATAGCTCACTCACGGACGTGGAATCCAGATCTCGAAAACGCAGGCTCGGCTCCAGTCGGAATGACGGCGTGATGTCGGTTGGCACATAGATCCACGAATCGTCCGACTGAATGGAAACGCCGATTCCGATTTCGGCAGCCATTGCGGGCGCGGCCAAGACGCCCAGAATCCCCGCGCATAGAAACTTCTTCATTCATCCTCCATTCCCTGACTACCGAGTCTTCGATCGAGACAGCTCGCCTGCTCGGCAAGGCGAGGCTGGCCTCAAGCGAGTCGCGCGTCACCCGATGTAACTGTTAACGACCGCGACTTAGATTCGGGTTAACGACGCAGCGAACAGTTGGCAAAGCGCCGCACCTACGAGGACCATCGCAAACCCCCAGACCAACATGTGATTGAACAGTTTCCGTGCGGTTGCCGGCTCGCTCACGGCAGCGACGCACAGCGCTCCGATCGTCGAAAGCGGCGAAACGTCGACGATCGATGCGCCGACATTGATGCTGAGCGCGATGGCGAGCGGATCGCCGCCGCCGAGCTCGCGGACCAAACCCGGAACGGTCGGGAGGAATGCGGGCAACACGACACCTGAGGTGCTGCTGTAAGTCGAGATCGCGCCGGTGACGAAAGCAATCACACCGTTCACGGTGCTGGGCGTCGCAACGGTTGCAAGCAGCTTCGTGAACAAATCCATGCCGCCGCTCGCCTCGAGAATCGAGATGAGCACGGCAACACCCGTCACCATGAGAATGATGCCCCACGGCATCTTGCGAATTGCCGTGAGCTCATCGCCCGCACGCACGACGATTAGGATCAGCGCCGCAGTAAATGCGCTGAGACCGACATGTAAGCGGAAGAACACGACGCCTATTACCCAACATGCGAGCACAGCGAGCGTCCAGATCTGCGTCCGCTGCAAGGGTTCGACCGTCGTATCGACGGGCGCAACCTTCTTGACTTGCGATCGAACCCAGAACAGAAAGTAGGCGTATGCAAGTCCCGCGACGGCCGCGTGAGCGAGGAAATTCGCGAGCATGACGACGCCTTCATGGCCGCCGATGCCGGCCTCCTCCATGCGCGAATTGGCGATGATGCCGACCGCGCTGATCGGCGACAGATTCCCGGCGTTTGCACCGTTCGCAACCATGAGTGCCGTCAGGAGCGGCGGAATGTCCGCACGCGCGCCGAGCACGATCGCGAGCGGAATCACGAGCGCGACTGCCGGCACCGCGCCGGGACCGATCGCTGAGAAGAAGAATGCAAGGCCGAAGAACACCAGCGGAAGGATGCGCACGCTGCCGCGCGCGAGCTTGAACGCGCGTGCGGCGACTGCCTCGAAACTGCGATTCACCTCGGCGACCGCGAACAGGAGCGTCACGCCGACGAGCGTCAGAAACAGTCCCGCCGGAAATCCGCCGAGCACTTTGTTCGTCTCGAGGCCGACGACATAGACGCCGATCACCCACGCAGCCGCTATCGCAATCAACCCGACATTGATGCGCGACACCATCGAGACGACGATGGCTGCGAGCAAGGC
>DATCLP010000032.1:0-4192 GCA_036563855.1 Steroidobacteraceae bacterium
GATCGAACCGATGGCGCCGGCGCCAAGAATGGCGAATTGAGGTCTCATGGCTGGGTCGTGACTCGTGACTAGTGACTCATGACTCGATGGTCGTTTCGTGGCTTGCGACCGATGACCTGCGAGACTGGGCCCCAAGCGCCGGACCAGGCTCGCGCGCAAGTCGTCTTGCCAGCAGGCAGCAAGTCTACAGCGAATCGAAGGGATGAAGAGAAAAGGAAAAGGCGCGCGTCTCGCGCGCCTGCCAGTCACCAGTCACAGGTCACGAACGCTCACTCCCCCGCCTTGACCTCCCTCAGCTCGCCGTACTTCGCCATCACGTCGCGTATCTTCTCGGCCTGACCGACTGCGACGACTTGCATCGTAGCGGGATTGAAGTACTTCGACGCGACACGCGCGACATCCTCCTTCGTGACAGCGTTGATGTACTTGGGATACTGCTCCCAATAGTCCGGCGGAAACCCGTAGAGCTTCTGCTGGTAGATATTGCCGAGGAACGACTGCGGATTCTCGAGCGAAAGCGCAAAGCCGCCGATGATCGAGCGCTTGGCATTCTCGAGCTCGGCATCGCTGACTGGCTCCTTGGCGATTCGCTCGAATTCCGCCATGAACTCCTTCATCGCGCCCTCCGTCACTTCCGTGCGCACTTCTGCGGATGCGCTCGCCAGCCCGGGATAGCGATCGCTCGTGACGGAGCTATACGCGCCGTACGTGTAACCCTTTTCCTCACGAAGATTCGCGAACAAGCGCGCGGCGGGACTGCCGCCCAGAATGCGGTTCATCACGGTCAGCGCGAAGCGATCGGGATCGTCCCCTTTGATCGCCAGATTGCCCATGATCAGCGAGGTCTGGACCGAGCCGGGACGGTCGATCACATACACGCGTGCTTTCGACGGTGCGCTCACCGAGGCAAAGGCCGTCCGCTCCAGATTCTTGCGCGGCCATTTTCCGAACGCCCGCTCGAGCTTGGGCTCGAGCTCGGCCAGCGTGAGATCGCCTGCGACGAGCACCATCGCAATGTTCGGGGCGTAGTTCGCAGCATGAAACTCCGCGAGGTCGCTGCTCGTAAAGCTCCTGACAGACGTCTCGGGCGGCAACAGGCGCCCTGCGGGAAATTCGCCGTAAATTGCGCTCGCAAGCTGTTCCCGCGCGAGAAACCCTGAAGCGGTCCGCTGATTGTGGATTTGGGCGATCAGCCGCTGCTTGTACAGCTCGAGCTCGCTCGTCGGGAACGTCGGATTGAGCACGATGTCCGCAAAGATCTCGAGCGTCGCATCGAGGTGTTCGACGAGCCCCGAGGTAAACACGACGGTAGTACCGAGATCGGCTCGGGCACCGAGCGAGGCTCCTAGCGAATCGAGCGTCTCGGCGATCTGTTCGGCACTGCGTGTGCGTGTTCCTTGCCGAAGCAACGCGGCCGTTGCATCGGCAAGTCCTTCCTTGCCTTTCGGGTCGGCGATGTTGCCGCGATCGATCACGAGCTGCAGGGCAAACGTCGGCAGCTTGCGGTCCTCGATCAAGACGATCTGCAGTCCGTTTTCGAGCGTCGCTTCCTGTGCACGGGGAAACTTCGGCACCAGGACCTGCTTGTTGACCGGCGCCCGGCCTTTGAGCTGAATGCCTGTGAAGGAATCGCGCGCTTCGGCGCTCTCGGTTACCGGTTGCTGAGCAAGCGCCGCGAAGGAGTAGCCTATGGCGATGAACACCGCCAATGCAGTCGACAGACGCTTTGAGCGCATTACCGACCCTCCCCTTGCGCGGACGACGCGACGCGGTTGCGCTCGGGCGTGACGACCATGACCGTGCGCCTTGTCGGCTGCAAGTAACGTTGCGCGACGCGTTGCACGTCCTGTTTCGTCACGGACGTCAATCGGGTAAGCCGCGTGTTGATCAGATTCGGGTCGTCGTAATAGATCTTGTAGATGCTCAGCATCGAAGCACGGGATTGCGCAGAACGAATCGACGCGAAGTAATTGGCTCGCGTTCGATTCTTGATTTTCTGCATCTCCCAGTCGGCCACCGGCTCGCGCTGCAGCTTCTCGATTTCTTCGTCGATCGAGCGCTCGACTTCTGCCGGATCCTTGCCCGGCAGCACGAGAGCGGTGATGTAGAGCGCGCCCGGACCGCGGCGCTCGTCGACACCCGCCGAGATTCCGGACACGAGCCGCTTACGCTGCACGAGCGAGCGATACAAACGCGAGCTTTGACCGCCGTCGAGCACCGCAGCCAAGACTTGCATCGCGTACGTGTCCGGCGTGTTGCCCGGCCCGATCTTGTACGCCATTCGAACCTGCGTGAGGCGCGCGAGCG
Source organism: Steroidobacteraceae bacterium (assembly GCA_036563855.1). GTDB lineage: Bacteria > Pseudomonadota > Gammaproteobacteria > Steroidobacterales > Steroidobacteraceae > Steroidobacter. Next base: position 2,308 of record DATCLP010000032.1, read on the forward strand.
GATCGCTCATCGCCGCCCGGCGTTCTTCCTTCTGTTCGAGCTCTGCCATGTCCACGGGCGGCGGCGGAGGCTGCCGCGGAATGGCGCCGAAATACTTCTCGATGAGCCGACGCGCCTCGCGCGAATCGAAGCCGCCGACGAGCGAGAGCACCGCATTGTTCGGCGCGTAGTACATCTTGAAGAACTCGGCGACATCTTCGACCGTCGCAGCGTCGAGGTCTTCCATCGAGCCGATCGTCGAATGCTCGTAAGCGAAATTGTCGTAGAGCAATTCTTGAAACGCTTCGCTTGCTCGCCCGTACGGCCGATTGTCGCGGCCTTGACGACGTTCTTCCTTCACGGCGTTGCGTTGGTTGTCCAGGTTCTCTTGCGTGATTTCCAGCGAGCGCATGCGGTCGGCTTCGAGAAACAGCCCGAGCTCGAGCTGATTGGCCGGCAGCGTCTCGAAGTAGTTCGTGCGATCGGCGCTCGTCGTGCCGTTCATCGTGCCGCCGTTCGTGAAAATGAGATAGAAGTGCTCGCCCGGCCCGATGTTCTGCGAGCCCTTGAACATCATGTGCTCGAACAAGTGCGCGAAACCCGTCCGACCCGGCCGCTCGTTGCGCGAGCCCACGTCGTAAGTGACGTTGATGGCGACGACCGGTGCGGTGTGATCCTCGGATAGGATGACGCGCAATCCGTTTTCCAGCGTGAATTGGGTGAACTCGACCTGCGGCGTGCGCACGCCCGAAGCGCCCACAACGAGCGGACACGTGAGGCCGACGAGCAAACAGATGAGATTCCTCATATTCCCCCCTGACAGGACGTGGGGCTCGGGGCTTGGGGCTTGGGCGAACCTGCGCGCAAATGCACGCTCTTCTACCGCCTACAGTCTATAGCCTATGGCCCGTTCAAGGGGTAGCCTCAGCCAAGAGACGTGTGCTAGTGCCATCTTGCCCACGCCCGAGCCCCGAGCCCTTAGTCCAGCGCCGAGCTGGCGTGACCACGCCGGTCCCATTTTCAATTCTTAATTCTCAATTCTCCATTCGGCCCGCAGGCCCGGGCCCGTTAAAAACCCCGGTGGTTCTTCAAGAACTCCGCTTCCGCGGGCGTCGTCTCGCGGCCGAGCACACGGTTGCGGTGAGGAAAGCGTCCGAAACGCTCGATGATGTCGCGATGCTGGCGGGCGTAATCGAGCGCCTTTGCATCCCCGAGCGCTTCGAACAGCTCGACCGAGCGCCGTTGCACGTCTCGATCCTCGCTGTGCTGGAAAGGCATGTACAGGAACATGCGTTGCTGGACGTTCAGCTCGCGATCGAAGCCGGCCTGGATCGCCTCCTGTGCGATCGCAAGCGCCGTTGCATCGGTAGCATACGCACGAGGCGAATTGCGGTACAGGTTTCGCGAGAACTGATCGAGCACGATTACTGTTGCCAAGGCGCCGAGCGGCGTCTGCGTCACCGAGGCCGGTACTTTTTCCGTCAGCGACGCGTGCAACGCGCCGAAGCGCTTGCGTATTTCGGCATCGACGGTTTCATCGCGCGTAAACCACGCTTCTGGTCGGGTCTCCTCGAACCAGAACCGCAGCACTTCGTGTATCCATTGAGGTACGTTCGTCATGCGATAAAGCGTAGCAGACGTCGCCGCAACGCGATGTAATTGATCCTCGACACCAAGATACGTGCAACGCGGAAGTCGGCTAGCGATGAACCGTACGCCCGCTTCGCACGTCGCTGTCAATTCGCCCGACGTCCGATCAGTTCCAAGCCGGAAGAGAAGCGATGATTCCGTTTTCAGTGCTCGACCTCGCCCCGATCGCAGAAGGTTCCGACGCCGCTCAGGCGCTGCGCAATTCGCTGGACCTCGCACAGCACGTAGAACGTTGGGGCTTCAAGCGCTTCTGGCT